>DGUF01000265.1 GCA_002394525.1 Lachnospiraceae bacterium UBA4317
CGCGAGCCTGTCGGCATGGCTCATTGTGAACCAGTGCGCTTCCCCATGCGCGGACAGGATGTCATGCAGCCGATGAGAGCGGCCGCAGGCCAGACTGGACGCATACCGCGAATGCCGCGGACCACACACATTTGAGTTACAGATACATAAAGGAAAGGAGTAACAGGATGGTCGATAAGATTAATGATATTTTATCGGAAGTAAAGGAGAAAATCTCCGCCGCGGCCAGCGAGAGCGAGCTGCAGAACGTAAAGGGCGCCTTTGTCGGCAAGCAGGGAGCCCTGAGCCTTTTGATGAAAGAACTGCCCAAGCTGGATGTCTCCGTGCGTCCGGAGATGGGCAAGATGCTCAACCAGGCCAAAAACCAGGTCACCGAGCTGATCGATGCCAAGAGGATGGAGCTCAAGCTCAAGGCCTCCGAGGTCTCCCCGGATTTTGACTGCTCCGTGCCCGGCATCCTGCCTTCCGGCGGTGGTCTCCATCCGATCACACAGATGTGCTATGACCTCAACGACGCCTTCAGGTCCATGGGCTTCGAGATCTTCCAGGAGGATGATATCACCAGCGAGCTCTATGCCTTTGACAAGCTGAATTTCCCTCAGAACCATCCTGCCCGCGAGAGCATGGATACCTACTGGCTGGAGGGCCATGACAGCGGCAGCACCAACGAGAAGCTCTGCCTCCGCCCTCACCTGACCGGCGGCAGCGTCCGCTATATGCAGACCCACAAGCCCCCCTATCGCTTTGTTTATCCCGGACGCGTCTACCGCAACGAGACCACGGACGCCCACCACGAGAGGGCCTTTTTCCAGTATGAGGCCCTGATCGTCGACAAGGACATCACCTTCACCTCGGGAAAGGTCATGATCAAGAGCATCCTGAGCAAGGTCTTCGGCACGGATGTTCCCGTCCGCATGCGGTCCGGCTTCTTCCCCTTCGTTGAACCCGGCTTCGAGATCGACA
Organism: Lachnospiraceae bacterium UBA4317; assembly: GCA_002394525.1. Next base: position 964 of record DGUF01000265.1, read on the forward strand.
TGCAGTGCCAGGTCTGCGGCGGCAAGGGCTGCAGCGTCTGCAAGCACGTCGGCTGGATCGAAGTCATGCCCGGCGGCTCACCCCACCCCAACGTACTTCGCGCGGCAGGCCTGGATCCCGATGAATACACGGGCTTCTATGTCAATATCGGCCTGGACCGCCTGGTTATGATGCGCTACGGCGTCGACGACGTGCGCCTCTTCCACAGCGCCGACCTCCGCTTCCTGCGCCAGTTCCGCTGATGTGACAGAGGGGCAGGCACTGTGTCACACTGATGCGGCAGAGTGCCTCCCCAAAAAGCGGACTTAAGAATCCAGGGCCGGATGCCGGATTCTGAAAAACAGCAGTCAAAAGCTGCTCCCCGACAGCCAGCCGTAAAGAATCAATAGCCTGGATTCAAAAGCTAAAAACCAGCAGCTAAAAGCTAATAACTAACGGCTAAAAGCTAAAAGCTAACAGCTTCCATCCAACATCCAACGAGAGGAAATACAAAGCATGAAATTATCATTATCCTGGATCAGGGACTATGTAGACCTCCCTGCAGATACAGATTTGAAAAAACTTGCCTATGACCTGACCATGGACACGGTCGAGGTCGAGGACGTGGAATATATGGCCGGCCGCTTCCGCAACATGGTGGTCGGTGTGATCAAGGAAATCCTGCCCCACCCCAATGCGGACAAGCTCCGCATCTGCAAGGTGGACATCGGCGTGGACGAGATCAAGGACATCGTCTGCGGCGGCATCAACCTGACAGAGGGCATGCGGGTGGCCGTTGCCTGCCCGGGCGCCATGGTGCGCTGGCACGGCGAGGGAGAGCCCGTTGAGATCAAGAACAGCAAGCTGCGCGGTGTCGCGTCCTATGGCATGATCTGCGCGTCCGATGAGATCGGCCTGGGCGACCTCTTCCCCGCTTCTCAGGAGGCGGAGATCGTGGATCTGTCCGCCTTCGATGTCCCCGCGGGCACCACTCTGGCGGACGCCCTGGACATGAACGATGTCCTGTTGGAGATCGACAACAAGTCCATGACCAACCGTCCCGACCTCTGGGGACACTACGGCATTGCCCGTGAGATCGCTGCCCTCTACAACCTGCAGCTCAAAAAGATCGAGCCCTTCACGGCGGACGTGCAGTCTGATTTCAAAGTCGAGATCGAGGATCCCGACCGCTGCCCCCGCTATATCGGCGTACAGATCGAAGGCGTCGGCGTCAAGCCCTCCCCCTACAAGATGCAGAACCGCATCTGGAAGGTGGGTATGAGGCCCATCAACGCCCTCGTGGATATCACCAACTATGTCATGCTGGCGACCGGCAACCCGACCCATGCCTTTGACGCGGACAATATCTCCGACCACATCGTGGTCCGCCGCGCGAAGGAGGGCGAGAAGCTCCTGTTGCTCAATGAGAAGGACCTGGAGCTCTGCACTGACGACCTGGTCATCACCGACTCCGAGGGCCCCGTCGCCCTGGCCGGCGTCATGGGCGGCTCCAAGGATTCCATCCTGCCGGGGACCGAGCGTGTCATCCTGGAGGTCGCAAACTTTGAGGCGACCGGGATCCGCAGGACAGCCCTGCGCTATGACAACAGGACCGAGGCGTCCTCCCGCTACGAGAAGGCCGTCGATCCCGAGAGATGCGACCAGGCCCTGGCCCTGTCCATGGAATACTTCAAAGAGCTCTATCCGGAGATGAAGGTCACCGGCTTCTGCGACCGCTACGAGAAAAAGCTGGAGCGCGCGCAGATCGATGTCAGCCTGACCTGGCTGGAGAAGAGACTGGGCAAGCACCTGACCAACGACGAGATCCGCGGCAAGCTGGAGCTGCTCGGCTTCGACGTCCAGATCGACGGCGACAATATGCACGTTACCGCCCCCACCTGGAGGTCCACCGGCGACATTTCCATCAAGGACGACGTGATGGAAGAGGTCGCCAGAATGTACGGCTACGACAATTTCGAGGCGACATCCTTCACCACCTCCTTCGAGGGCGCCATCAACCAGAAGGACCAGGACCTGATCCGCAATATCAAGGAGTACCTGGCCATCCGCTGCGGCATGCAGGAGGTCTACACCTATCCCTGGATGAACGATGTCTATGTCAACGCTGTGCTGCAGAGCACGGACGGTGTCCTGCGCCTGTCCACTCCCCCGGCTCCCGACCTCAGCTATATCCGGTCCTCGCTCCTTCCCAACCTCTGCGAGGCCGTGGTCAAGAACGAGCGCTACTTCAACGATTTCTCCATCTTTGAGGAGGCTCAGGTATTTTTTGACAGAAACTATACTTCCCCCTATGACCCGACCGAGTCCCTGCCCGAGCAGAAGAGACACATCGCCGGCGCCTTCGCCAGCAGCGTCAAGAACGTGACCGAGCTCTTCCGCGAGACCAAGGGCGTCCTCGAGTGCATGCCCCGCTACACCCACATGACCGGCTTTACCTTCAAGAAAGAGGAAAAACCTGTCTGGGCCGACAATGTGGTCTGGCTCAACATCTATCTGGGCGAGGAGAAGATCGGCGACATGGGCCTCGTGGCCAAGAAAGTCTCCATGGACTGCGGCATCAAGAACCTGGCCGTCATGCTCTTCGAGATCGACGCGACGAGGCTCCAGCCCCTCAAGTCCAGGACCAACCGCTTCGAGCATCTGGCCGAGTACCCAGAGAACGACTACGACATCTCCATGCTCTTTGACTCCAACGCCGTCTGGCACGACATCTATGATGCCATCATGGGCAAAAAGAAGGCATCTGCCCTGCTCAAGGACGCCTTCTTCGTCGACGAGTACAGAGGCAAACAGATCCCGGCCGGCAAGAAGTCCGTCACCATCCGCCTGGTCATCGGTTCCAAAGAAAAGACCCTGACCTCCCAGGAGATCGAGAAGGCGGCAAACCAGGTCATGACCAAGCTCTCCAAGAAGCTTGGCGCCGCGCTCCGCACCCAGTGATAAGCTGACTGACGGCGGTGTGACATGGCGACAGGCACCTGGTGTGACAAGGGGACAGGCACCCTGTCACACTGCTGTGACAGGGTGCCTGTCCCCTTGTCACACCTGTCCCTTTGTCACACCCTGTCACACCCGTGTCCCCTGTTTCGTCCCGGGTGCAATACAGGATATTTTTGTATCACATAGCGTGTATCAGAAAGAGTGCATCAGTAAGAGAGGAGTAGAGATGAACGAGATCATTACCAAAAGAAATGAGTTGCTCGCCCAGAAGGTAATCAAGGGCCTCAAGTCCCGCAATATGACCGGCTACTATGCCGCCAGTAAGGAGGAAGCTCTGGAGATCGCCCTTTCGCTGATCCCCGAGGAGAGCACGGTCACCATGGGAGGTGCCATGAGCGCCCACGAGATCGGCCTGCCCCAGGCTCTGGAGGAGGGCAATTACAACTTTATCGACCGAGACAAGATCGAGGACAAGCGCGCCGCCATGCTGGCCGCCTACGATGCTGATTTCTTCCTCTCCAGCGCCAATGCCATGACCGAGGACGGCATCATCGTCAATATCGACGGCAATGCCAACCGGGTCTCCGCGATCGCCCAGGGGCCTAAGAAGGTCCTCTTTATCGTCGGCATGAACAAGATCTGTGATGATGTGGACGGGGCCATGAAGCGGGCCCGCAATGTCGCGGCTCCGATCAATGCCCAGCGCTTCGGTCTCGACACGCCCTGCACCAAGACCGGGTCCTGCATGAACTGCAAGTCTCTCGACACGATCTGCTGTCAGTTCCTGATCACCCGCTTTTCCAAGCATCCGGGCAGGATCCATGTCATTCTGGTCAATGAATGTCTTGGCTTCTGAGTCCTCGTGAAAACGCCCTCTCGTGAAAGCGATTTTGTAAAAAAAGTTTTTATGGAAAAAGCATTTTGTGGAAAAAGCATAGTGTTCTGTATTGGAGCAGGGCTGTCCCTGCGGGGCGGAACCTGTGAATGAAAAATAGACCTGCACTCTCTTAAGAGAAGCAGGTCTATTTATCTTATGCCTTCATTCGGGGCATCATCCGGCATCCAAAAACCCAAGATTGTCCCTGACAAGGGGTACACTTCAATCGTACAGGTCGAAAAACCTGCAGGTAAAAGGAGATTTGATGGAAACAAATAACGAAACCCTTTGGTGGAAGGACGCGGTTGTATACCAGATCTATCCCCGCAGCTTTTGCGATTCCAACGGAGACGGGATCGGGGATCTGAACGGCATTACTTCCAGGCTGGACTATCTGAAAAAGCTCGGTGTCGATATACTGTGGCTTTCGCCCGTCTATCAGTCCCCCGGAGACGACAACGGTTATGATATCAGTGATTACCGGGCGATCAATCCGGAGTTCGGCACCATGGAGGATTTTGACCGGATGCTGTCAGAGGCCCATGCCCGCGGGATCAGGATCGTGATGGACCTGGTCGTGAATCATACCTCGGATGAGCACGCCTGGTTCAGGGAGAGCCGGAGCGGCAGGGATAATCCCAGGCGGGATTACTATATCTGGCGGGATGCAGACAGCAGCGGGAATCCTCCAAACCGGTGGGCTTCCGCCTTCGGCGGTCCGGCCTGGGAATGGGACGAAACAAGCGGGCAGTATTACCTGCATCTTTTTTCCCGCAAACAGCCCGATCTGAACTGGGATAATCCTTCTGTGCGCGATGAAGTTTTTGACATGATGAACTGGTGGTGTGAAAAAGGGATCGACGGCTTCCGCATGGATGTGATCAGCATGATCTCCAAGCCGGATGGACTGCCGGATGGGCCGGAGATGCCGGGTGGTTTCACTGCCTCCACCTGCTGCAACGGCCCCCGCCTGCATTCCTATCTTCGTCAGATGAACGAACGCGTTCTGTCCCGCTATCCCCTGGTAACAGTGGGAGAATGCCCCGGCGCAGGTGTAGAAGAGGCGGTCCTGTTCACGGATCCCTCACGCCGGGAGCTCAACATGGTTTTCCAGTTCGAGCACGTCAGCGGCAGCACGCAGGGCAGCGCAAAATATGATAAATGGGACCGGCCTGCCCTGTCCATGCCGGAGCTGCGGCAAATCCTATCCAAATGGCAGTATGGTCTTGAAGGAAGAGGATGGAACAGTCTCTATCTGGATAACCACGACCAGCCCCGGTGTGTCTCCAGATTCGGAAATGACTCGCCCCGCTACCGGGTAGTGTCGGCCAAGATGCTGGCCACCTGCCTGCATTTCATGAAGGGAACACCCTATATCTATCAGGGTGAAGAGCTGGGCATGACCAATGCCCGCATGACGGATATCGGCCAGTATCGGGACATAGAGAGTCTGCAGACCTATGATTTTCTGACGCGGCAGGAGGGGCTGCCGGAGGAAACGGTCATGGGATACCTGCAGGCAGTCAGCCGCGACAATGCCCGTACGCCCATGCAGTGGGACAGCAGCGCCAATGCCGGATTCTCAGACGGCACACCCTGGATCGGCGTCAATCCCAACTACACAGAGATCAATGCAGCTGTCCAGATGGACGATGAGAACTCTGTCTTTTCCTACTACCGGGAACTGATCCGCCTGCGCCATACTTTGCCGGTCATGGCAGAAGGACGCTACGAACTCCTGCAGCCGGACAACAAGCAGGTTTTTGCCTATATGCGCACCGGATCGGGTGAAAAAGCGAAAGATAAACAGGAGTGCGGAAAAGAAGGAAACTGCAGACCGGAGGATCGGCTTCTCGTCTTCTGCAATTTCACCCGGGAAACGGCTCCGCTTCCGGTAGAAGTGTCTGAGGCGCTTGAAGCGGGGGCGTCACGGCTCATCGGCAATTATCCCGGTCTTCCGGAGGGGCAGCTGCGGCCCTATGAAGCACTTGTTTTGTGGGGTAGAAAAGATGGATAGACAAACTTTGAGAGCTGCTTTTATAAAATCGATTCCGGTCATGGCGGGTTATGTCGTCCTGGGGATCGGATTCGGGATCCTGCTGCGGGAGAGCGGGTACGGACTGGGCTGGGCCCTGGCCATGAGTCTCTTTATTTACGCGGGGTCTCTGCAGTATGTCGGGGTCAGCATGCTGGCGGCGGGGGCGTCCCTGCTTACGGGGCTCCTGACCAGTATCATGGTCAATGCCAGGCATCTTTTTTACAGCATTTCCATGATCGGGCGTTACCGGGACGCGGGTGTTTACAAGCCCTATATGATCTTCGGTCTGACGGATGAGGTGTACACGCTGCTGGTGGACGGGGATGTCCCGGAGGGGGCGGACCCGCAGCTCTACCGCTTTCTGGTGACCCTCTTCTGCCACTGCTACTGGGTGACCGGATCTGTCCTTGGCAGCGCGCTGGAGACGGTGCTGCCCTTCAGCACGGAGGGAATCGAGTTTTCCATGACCGCCCTTTTCATCGCCGCTTTTACCGGCCAGTGGATGGAGACCAGGGATCATTTTCCCGCCCTGACCGGGCTTCTGTGTACTTTGCTGTGCCGCATCGTGTTCGGACCGGGCCGGTTTCTGATCCCGGCCATGCTGCTGATCACGGCGGTCCTGACCCTTTCCAGAGAAAGGATGGAGAAAAAGGCGGAAACTGAGAGCACAGTGGGCGGCAGCCCCGGAGAGGGGAGCCCTGTGGAAAAGGAGGTGGGAGTGAGATGACTATACGGACGCACGCGGCGCTTCTGGTCGCGATCATGTCAGCAGTCACGATCCTGCTGCGCTTTCTGCCCTTCCTGATCTGGTCCGGAAAGAGGAAGACGCCCGCCTATATCATGTACCTCGGAAAGGTCCTGCCCCCTGCGATCATCGGAATGCTGGTGGTCTACTGCCTCAAGGATATCTCCTTTGCGGCGGCCCCCTTCGGGGCTCCCGAGCTGATCGCCGGCGCCTGCGTCGTTTTTCTGCAGGTCTGGAGGCGCAATTCCCTGGTCAGCATTCTCGGAGGCACGGTTATCTATATGGTTCTTGTGCAGATGGTTTTCTGATCGGATGAAAGTGAGTCAGACTGAAACGTCCCCATTGACTCATTATCGGTCGTCTTTGTTGCTTTTGCAGTCGAAGGTGACATAGGGTGGATTCGTGCCTGCTTCCTTTTCCGGCAGGTAGCGGTTTCAGAAGGTGTCGATGAAGACTTCGCTCCAGCCCCAGAGGGACTGGCGGACGGGGTGGTTGGTCTGGGCGGAGGCGGTATCAAACAGACATGGCGATGATTAGAAACACTGGCCGGGAATAATGTGAATATACCGGAGGGAATCTTCTGAAAAAGAAAAGTCATGCTCCTGTCGTCGGGCAGGGCATGACTTTGTTGTTTTTAAAGCATTTTTCAGCGAAGAAACTTGAATGCGACAGTATTTGCGTATGTGCGGCGCCTCAGACTTCCACGCCTGCTTTGAAGCCCTCATAAATATTGGTTAGGCCGTTTTTGCCGCGGCTGGCGTCGCCGACGGTCACTGTACTGATCCCGAGTGCCTGGAGTTCTTCTGTCATTTTCCCGCTGGCGCGGATACCTGCGCAGATGATCACCTGGTCTGCCGGAATGGATTTCTCCTCTCCGTTCAGAGTGAAATGGACTGCATCTGCGGTGACCCCGGAAACGGAGACATTGACCAGGACGTCGACATTGTGGTCTCTGAGGCTGCGCAGGAGATAGTAGTTGGGGTTGGGCTCGCCGTCCGCAACGATCGCGGGCTTCATCTCCAGAATTGTGACTTTTTTTCCTCCGTAGGCAGCCAGATAATCCGCTGTTTCGGCGCCGACCAGACCGCCGCCGATGACGACGATATTGGTTCCCGCAGGCACTTTTTCCGTCAGGATGTCCATGGCGAGGACTGCGTGAGGAGAATCGAATCCCTTGACAGGAGGTATGAAGTCATCCGCTCCGCAGGCAACGATGACCCTGTCGGGGTGAAGGGCGGCTGCCTGTTCTGCGCTCAGGGCTGTCCCGGTGTGGATCTCGACATGGTATTTGTCCATCATGACCTGCTGCCAGTATAAGAAGGATTCATATTCAGCCTTGCCGGGGGTAGTGCCGGCTCCGATCCAGCGGCCTCCAAGGCGGTCTTCCTTTTCATAGAGGGAGACCCTGTGACCGCGCATTGCAGCATAAATCGCTGCTTCACAGCCGGCGACTCCGCCTCCGATGACAAGAATATTCTCGGGCTTTGTAACGGGCGTCAGGTCGATCGCATGGGCGCGGCCTGTGAGAGGCCGTACCATACAGCTGAAGGGTTCGCCCCTGCGGTTGGCCCCCAGACATCCCTGCAGACATCCGATGCAATAGGATATTTCATCAATCCGGCCGTCCCGGATTTTGTTGGGAAGCTCGGGGTCGGCCAGGGAAGCCCGGAGCATGGTGACAAAGTCCGCCTTTCCGGCAGAAAGGACTGCCTCAGCAACATAGGGGTCATTGATTCGTCCGGTCCCCATGACAGGAATCTTTACCCCTTCCTTGATATATGCGGCATTGTCGACATAAAGAGCTCTCGAAGCGGCAGAGGGGGGAATGATGGCAGTGGTTCCATAGGTGCCGGCGGAGCAGGAGATGGCGTTTATGCCCGCGGCTTCCGCCATCTGTGCAGTGACCAGACTTTCCGCACGGTCGGTGCCGCCCTCGAGGCCGTCCACGATGGACAGACGCAGGACCAGGGGATATGTAGGACCGACCTGTCTCCTGATCTCCGCGATGATCTCCAGCAGGAAGCGGTTTTTGTTGGCCAGAGATCCGCCGTAGCGGTCAGAGCGCTTGTTGCTGTTGCCGGACAGAAACTGGTGGATCAGGTAGCCGTGAGCCCCGTGGATCTCTACCAGGTCGTAGCCCGCTTCTTTCGCACGGCGGGCAGCCTGGCCGAAAGCAGTCACGATCTCCCCGATCTCTTCAATGGAAAGAGCTCTGGGGACCGTTGCGACACCCGGTGCCCGGACTGCAGAGGGCGCGACATTCTGACAGCCGTTAACAACGGGATCAGCTGTGCGCCCGGCATGGTAGATCTGGGCACCGATCCGGCCGCCTGCGGCATGGATGCGGTCTGTGAGGACGCGGTGACTCTTGATCTGGCTATCATTCCAGAGCCCCGGGAGACGTTCATAGGTCCGGCAGTTTTCAAGGACAGGAATGTCCTCGGTCATAGTCAGGCCCCAGCCGCCCTTTGCCTTGTCCTCGTGGTAGCGTATGAAGCCCTCCGTGACTGTTCCATCGGCGTTGGCCAGGCGGGTGACAGCTGCGGAGCAGACCATCCTGTTTTTCAGTTCCAGTGTGCCGATCTTCATCGGCGAAAGCAAGAGATCAAACATAGTTATTATCCTCTCTGTTCATTATGACCATCTAAATCCACAGACCAGGCTGAAAGATTTCTGACGATCCTTATACAATGTGCCAGCCGCCATCCACGCAAACGGTCTCACCTGTCATGTAGGAGGCATCGTCAGAGGCCAGAAACAGGGCCACGGCAGCTTCCTCCTCCGGCTCCGCCGACCTTTTGATGCACCACATGGACTGGAAATAGGCGGTCTTTTCCTTGTTGGCACGGGTTTTTTCTGTCATGCGGGTCTTGACGGACCCGGGAGCGAAGGCATTCACACGGATCCCGTAGGGAGCCAGATCGACGGCCATGACCCTGGTCAGCTGCCGTACAGCCCCCTTGGAGGCAGAGTAGGCGGAGGTTGTGGCGGCAACGATCTTGCTGTTGATGCTGCTGGTATTGACGATGCAGCCCTTTGTGCCGGTGTCGACCATGAGCTGTGCGATGGCCTTGCCGCAGAGAAAAACTCCCTTGGCATTTGTATCCATGATATCGTCGTACATCTCCTCGGTCGTCTCCAGGAAAGGAGCGTAATCCAGGATACCTGCATTGCTGAAAAGAATATCTACTTTTCCGTACAGTTCCTTTGCTTTCTCTGCCATGGCAGCCACGGAATCACTCCTTCGAACATCTACTTCCATGGGGACAACAGCCTCGCCGATAGAGGCGGCGACGGCTTCGAGTTTGTCCACTTCGATATCCACGATCAGAGCCCGTCCGCCCTCGGCGGCAAATCTCCTGGCGATCGCTTCGCCCATACCCTGGGCGGCGCCTGTGATCACTGCAGTCTTTCCCTCGAATCTGCCTTTAATCATTTCCCCTATCCTCCTTTTCACTTTCAAAGTTTTTGCAAGCTGTATAAAACTGATTACATTGTAAAAAAATCCTGAAGGCCTGTCTTTGTGCCCCTTGGCTAAAACGGCGGAAACGGATTTTTCAGGAAATGAAAAAGCGCACAGGAACGGGATGTCCTGTGCGCTTTGCCGCACGTGCTGTTTCTTAATGAGATGAGTCGCTTTCAGGCAGCTCATTTTTCTTTTTCCCTTCCGGTTTTTCCGGAACATGGTGATTGTCTGCAAAATCGCGGATCCGCAGGGAGATGATCAGCCGCAGGAGCAGTTCGGGGTCGCTCCGCAAGTCACAATTGCCGATCTCCTCAATGATGGATAGCCGGTATTTGATCGTATTGTAATGGACCTCCATCTGTGCGGCAGTCGCCTTCATATTGCAGAGATTGTCCAGATAAAGGCGCAGGGTCTCCAGATATTTTGTCCCGTACTCAATGTCATAGGCGGCCAGTTTGTGGATGATCGGATGCTCATACATGGAGGCAGGATAGAAGCGCAGGGAAGCATGGAGGATATCCTTCACCATGTAGTGCTCGTAGCTTCCGATATGCGGCAGAGCCGTATCATCCGGATCCGCATACAGAGAAGCCTTCAGGGCCTGTTTGTAGGCCAGGGGGATAAAGGCATCCTCGTCGAAAGAAAGGCTGAGTCCGGCATGCAGGTCATATTTCTGACAGGATTCCTCAATGGCGGACAGGATGCTCCGGCGCGTGACATCGGTCGTTTTCTGCAGGGAAAAGAGCAGGACCAGGTGGTGCTTATAAATGGCACTGACATGGGGATAGATCCCGGAGCGAAGATAATCCCGAAGCCGGCCGAAGGCAACATTTTCCACTGCCATGCCCTCGACGCGCCGCGTGAGGCAGACCAGAAGCTTTTCCGGCCCCAGCTGGAATGCACGGTTGCGCTGTGTCAGAATCTCTGCCATCTCTCGAGTCCCGCATTTGATGAGCTCCAGAAAATAATCGTCGCGGGAATTGTCCAGGGCTCCAAGGATATCGGGGTCGGCTGTATATAGAATAGTGATAGCCCGGACAAGGGAGTGCATGGCTCCTTCATCCTTGTCCGAAAAAGGACGAATATAGTCGTAAGTGCCGACGAAGCCGCAGCATTTTCCCTGATAAAAAAGCGGGACCCGAAGGGCTTTGTGTCCGTTGGGAAGATCACTGATAAAGGCACTGCCCTTCCCGTTACGGATCTTGTTGATCAGTTCGTTTTTCTCCATGGAACTGATGATGCTGTCGGTGACGAAATGTTCATTGACAGAGGTGTTCCAGAGGGGAATATCGATGGAAATATGCCGGGAGGCGTAGAGGACCCTGAAACGTGCATCGATCACCATGAGCGGGTTCTGCAGATATTCTGTCGCCCGGTCGATCAGATGCTGTATATCCTGGTCCTCGGACAGCTGGGCCAGTAGCAGTTCATTGAAATCTCTGTCAAATATGTGGTCAGACATGAAAAAATCCCCCTGCATTTTTGTCGATGATGTACAAATAAATACCAAAATTTAAATGCTATGATTTTAACAAATAAAGCATGCATGCTCCTTCAGTAACGACCCTGTAGAAACTAAAGAGAGATTGCCGGCCAGGTAATGGAGACTGTAAGTCTGATGGATACAGCCGCCGGAAAGAAAAAGAATTGGACCTGTATTTCCTGTATTGTACCACGCGAGGTCTTGTCAGGGCAATCACACGGTCAGTCTGCCTTGCACTCTGCTTTTCGGATGCAGTACAGACTGCCTCGAAATGAGAGGCGTGCCGGAGGCATAGACGGCTTACAGATCTCTTTCTCATAGTTTTCAAAAGAAAGGAATGCGGAGTATGAATACCTTTTTGTCCATCATGGCTATTTTTGTGCCGCTGGCACTGATGATTATTCTGATCTGGAAAAAAGTACACATGGTCATCATTGCGCCGATCTGCGCAGGCCTCATGGCGCTTCTGAGTGGACTGCCGGTCCTGGAATCTCTGACCGGGGACTACATGGCCTCTTTTGCGGGTTATGTCCAGTCCTATTTTCTTCTGATCATATTGGGAGCTATATTTTCTAAACTGATGGAGGCAAGCGGTGCCTCCAAGGATGTCGCGGAACTTCTGGCAAAGATCGTTGGTTCCCAGCATGCGATTCTTCTGGTCATCTTTACTGCAATCGTGCTTTGCTACGGTGGTGTCTCCTTCTATGTCGCCGCCTTTGCCATTTATCCGATTGCCCTGGTCCTCTTCCAGAAGGCGGACCTGCCCAAGACCCTGATTCCCGGCGCGATCGCGGCAGGCGCCTTCACAGCGCCCAACCTCCTGCCCGGCGCCCCCAGTGTCATGAACATCATTCCCATGACCTATCTGGGAACGACGGCATCCTGTGCACCTGTGATTGCTATCGTGGACTCTATTGTCCTGGTCGGCCTCTGCTCCGCTTATATGGTCTGGCAGGGAAAGCGCGCCAAGGCCAGAGGCGAACACTTTGTGGCGGATGCCAAAGCACTTGCGACACTGGCAGAATATGAAAAAATCCAGCCCGGCAACGGATGGATCGGCCTTATCCCACTGGTGACCGTCATCGGTCTTCTTCTTCTGAAAGTCAACGTCCTGATTTCCCTGAGCTGCGGCATCCTCGTGATTTTCGCCCTTTACTGGAAAAAGATCAACAACAAGCTGTCCAACCTGGCAGCCGGTGTCACTGATGGTATGGCCGCCACAGTCGCTACTTCTGCAGCCGTAGGTTTTGGCGGCGTCGTCGCGATCACAGCCGGCTATCAGGCCCTGGTCAATTTTGCGACCAACCTGGGCGGACCGCCCCTCGCGTCTTTCGCAGTTTCCACTGGTATCCTGGCAGGTGCCTGCGGATCCGGCTCCGGCGGTATGGCCATGGCTCTGAACCTGCTCAAAGACCATTATCTGGCACTTGGAGTCGCTCCCGAGGCTATGCACAAGGTCGGATCGATCGCCGGCCTCACACTGGATTCTCTTCCCCACAACGGTGTTATGGTCACCCTGCTCGCCGTCTGCGGTGTGACCCACAGTGAAGGTTACAAGCACATTTTTGCCTGCACCGTTGTCTGCACGACAATTACGACCATTGTGGCAGTCATCCTCGGAACTATTATGTATTAAGCAGGGACAGAAGCCTTGTCGCTGAAGGAATCACTGCAGTGAGGCGACAGATCCTTTAATGAGAATAGAAACACTTCATAGAATTACAACGGGAGGTATAGCATGAAACAGTATTTTGACCTTAAGGGGAGAGTCGCGATCGTCACGGGATGCTCAGGCGGACTGGGTGTACAGATGGCCAAAGCCCTGGCCAACCAGGGCGCCATCATTGTCCCGATCGCAAGGCGTCAGCAGAAGATCGAAGAAGTTGCCAAAGAGATCAGCGAAGAGTTCGGCGTAGAGACCTTCCCCGTTCGCTGCGATATCACGGACACGGATATGGTCAATGACGTCGTCGACAAGGTGATGGAAAAATACGGAAGGATCGACATCCTGATCAACAATGCTGGCACCGGCGCCGTAGCTCCTGCAGAGGATATCACGGACGCCCAGTTTGCCGGTGAGATGGATATTGACCTCTTCGGCACCTTCAAGGTGGCCCG
>DGUF01000220.1 GCA_002394525.1 Lachnospiraceae bacterium UBA4317
TCCTGTTCTTCTTCCTCTTCCTCGTCCTCCGGCTCCTCTTCCTGGGCCGTCACGTCATAGAGGTCTCCCTCCACCTTCGTCACGTACATCACGCCGTCCAGGTGGTCGAGCTCATGACAGATCGCCCTCGCGAGCAGCTCCTCTCCCTCGACCTCAAACGGGTTCATGTCGATATCCAGCGCCTTCGCCTTCACATGCATGGGCCTGGTCACCTGCCCGGCTTTTTCCGGGACGCTCAGGCACCCTTCCGCTCCGACCTGCTCTCCGTCCTGTTCGAGGATCACAGGGTTGATCATGACAATGGGGCCGTCCCCGACATCGATCACGACGATCCTGCGCAGAACGCCCACCTGCGGGGCCGCCAGCCCCACCCCGGAAGCTTCGTACATGGTCTCAAGCATGTCCTCGACCAGCTCCCTTATCCTGGGGGTGACTTCCTTTACTTCCCTGCATTTTTTCTCCAGCACCGGATCCCCGAGTGTCCTGATCTGCCTAAGTGCCATCTGTATATCCTCCGTTATCTGTCATTTTTCCGTCCCGGCCTTACATGTTCTCGTACTGGATCTGGACCGGGTCAAATCCTTCATTGATCGCGATATATTCTTCCATCCTGCCCCGTACCTCTTCCAGGGCGGCTCTTGTCTGCGCCTTTAAGTAGATCACCTTCCGGTACTGGTCGGCGATCTTCGAAATGAGCTCGTCCGAGGGTCCCAGCACCAGCACGCCTCCGGTCCTGGAAGCGGCCAGGCGGGCGAATTTTCCCAGAAACAGGGCGGCCCGCGCAAGCTGCTGCTCGTCCTCCGAGCTCATATGAACAGCCGTCATCCTTCCTACGGGCGGATAGCCGCCAAGGGACCGCACTGCGATCTCCTCCTCATAGAAAGCCTTATCATCCTGGGATGCGGCGCACCGGATGGCGTAGTGTTCCGGGGAGTATGTCTGCACGATCACTCTCCCCTTCTTTTCCGATCTTCCCGCCCGGCCGGCTGCCTGCGTCAGCAGCTGGAAAGTCCGCTCGGCGGAGCGGAAATCCGGTACGTACAGCGACAGGTCCGCCGCCACGATCCCCACCAGCGTCACGTCCGGGAAATCATGGCCCTTGACGATCATCTGGGTGCCGACCAGGATATCCGCCTCATGGGCGGCAAAGGCCGAGAGGATCTTTGCATGGCCGTCCTTTCCGCGCGTCGTATCCAGGTCCATCCGAAGGACCCTGGCCTCCGGAAAGAGCTTGCGGATCTCCTCCTCGATCTGCTCGGTACCCGCCTTCATGGGGCGCAGGAAGCTTTCCCCGCACTCCGGGCAGGTGCCGGTCATCGGAGTGCTGTACCCGCAGTAGTGGCACACTAAGGAGCCGCTCTTGTGAAGCGACAGGGCCACATCGCAGTGCGGGCATTTGATCACATGGCCGCAGCTTCGGCAGGAGATAAATCCCGCAAACCCGCGCCGGTTCAGAAACAGCATCGCCTGGTCCCCGGCCCGGAGCGTTTGTGCAACAGCCTCCTCCAGAGGCCTGCTGATCAGCGAGCGCCTGCCTTTTTTATATTCTTCCTTCAGGTCGATCACCGTCACGTCCGGCAGGACGGCATGGCCGATCCTCTCATTCAGTTCAAGGAGTCTGAGCGCTCCGGTCCTGGCCGCGTATGCCGCCTCCATGGACGGGGTCGCCGAGCCGAGCAGCAGCGCCGCTCCCTCCATGTCGGCACGCATCAGCGCCGCTTCCCTGGCATGGTAGCAGGGCATCTTCTCACTCTGGTAGGCGCTCTCCTGCTCCTCGTCGATGATGATGATCCCCAGGTTGGGAAACGGTGTGAACAGGGCGGAGCGCGGTCCGATCATCACATCGATCTTTCCGTCCCTGGCCGCCGTGAACTGGTCATACCGCTCTCCCTGGGAGAGCCTGGAGTGGATAAAGGACACCCTCTCTCCGAACCGGCGGTAAAAGCGCATGACCGTCTGCCACGTGAGCGCGATCTCCGGGATCAGGACGATCGCCTGCTTTCCCTTCGCCACCTCGCGCTCGATCAGCTCCATATAGACCCTCGTCTTGCCGCTGCCGGTCACGCCGCGCAGCAGACAGCGGCAGGAGCCTTCCCCGTTCCGCTCAATGTCCGAGAGGACGCTTTCAACGACCATCCTCTGCTGGGCGCTCAGCTCTCCCTCCGGCTTTTCCCCTCCCCCGGCTTCGCCCGGCATGACGGGCATTCTGAGGGTGACCTGCGTCTGCGTGTATACCAGGCCCATTTCCTCCAGAGAGCGGATCACAGCCGGCGTGATATTGAGCTTGTCCCTGACCAGCTCGCCGGGAATGGAGGGTTCTTCCATCAGAGCTTCGAGAAGCCTGGCCCTCGCCTTCTGGTTTTTCTTCTTCAAAACGGTCAGTGCCCCGGCTGCCTCCTCCATGGAGACTTTAAGGCAGATGAACTTCTTTTCGGCCGTCTTCACTTTCTTCCGGACCGGCAGCACCGTGCGCAGAGCCTGCGCCATGCTGCAGCCGTAGCGGTCTTTCATCGCCGCCGCCAGCGCGACCAGCTTCTCCTCCCCGCCCGCCGCATCCGAGCGGATGCCCAGCAGGGGTTTGATCCGATCCGGATCAAAGCTGCACTTATCCGATAATCCGGTCACATATCCGGTGACAGAGCGGCTTCCCTTTCCGAAAGGGACTTCCACCACCATGCCCGGCGTGATCTTCTCCCTCAGCTGTTCCGGGACCAGGTATTCGAAGCTCCGGTCCAGGTCAGGGCTGGTGATGTCGATCACGACCTGTGCGTATTGATTCTGCATTCAGCCACTCCCCGGCCTGTTACGGCTGTTCGGCCAGGATCTCACTGATCAGGACCCGCTCATCCATCGGGTATTTCTTTCCTTTGATCTCCTGGTAATCCTCATGGCCCTTGCCCGCGAGCACCACAATGTCCCCGGGCTGTCCGTTCCTGATCGCGTAGCGGATCGCATCCTTGCGGTCCGAGATGCGTACGTATTTTCCCTCTGTCTTCGAGATTCCCGTGACGATATCGTCCATGATCGCCTCCGGATCCTCATTGCGCGGATTGTCGGAGGTGATGATGGTCAGGTCGGCCAGTCTTCCCGAGACCTCACCCATCTCAAAACGGCGCAGCTTCGAGCGGTTGCCTCCGCACCCGAACAGGCATACCAGCCGCGTGGGATGATACTCCTTCAGGGTCGTGAGCAGGCTCTCGAGCGCCATCGCATTGTGGGCGTAATCGATCATCAGCGTAAACTCATCCGATACCTTTACCAGCTCGATGCGCCCTTTGACTTTCGCCTGCTTAAGCGCCGCGCAGA
>DGUF01000021.1 GCA_002394525.1 Lachnospiraceae bacterium UBA4317
CCGGAAGGATCTCCCCTTCCCTGGCCCTGGTCGGCCTCTTCGCCCTCAACTGCCACGCGGCCTGCGACTTCATCCCCGTCGGACTTGGTCTTGCGGAAGCTGAGACAGAGACCGTTGAGGTCGGCGTCATGTCCGTCATGTACTCCCGCTTCATCACCAGCTGGATCCGCGTCCTGCTCGCAGTCGTCTTCTCCATCGGTATGTACGCCGCCTGATCAGACCTGAGACCAGACCGCTCCGGTTCAGACCGGACAGCAAAAAGAAATACAGATTTACCCCTGACATGGAAAAAAGGAACCGGTTCACAGCCATTGACTGCGAACCGGTTCCTTTTTTCCTCTCAGCCCAGAATTCTCTTCAATGTGTCGGACAGCTGATCGGGATCGATGGGCTTCGAGATATGCCCGTCCATCCCCTTTTCCCGCGCCTTCCGGACGTCCTCCCCGAAGGCATTGGCCGTGACCGCGATAATGGGGATCCCGGCCCTGGCAGGATCTTCAAGCCCGCGGATCCTGCCGGCGGCCTCGTAGCCGTCCATGACCGGCATCTGGATATCCATGAGGACCGCATCATAGGTCCCCGCCGGGCCGGTTTCGATCTTTTGGACAGCCTCCCTGCCGTTCTCCGCTGTATCCACCTGGTATCCCATGTTTTCCAGCAGCATGCAGACCAGCTGGCGGTTGATCTCCATATCCTCAGCGACCAGGAGCCGTCTCTGTCCGGCTGCTCCCGGAGCGGCCGCTTCCGTTCCGGCCGGCTGCCCTCCGGCTTCCCGGTTCTCTGCTTCCGGCTCTCCGGTCCCGGAGGTCCTGTTCCCCGTCCTGCCGGTATCCTCCGGCAAGGCGGAAGAAGCAGAGCCGCTTTCCCTCTGATCCGCGTCCTCACAGACCGGATAGGCCAGGCGGATGATAAACTCCGTGCCCTCATCCGGGGCCGTGACCACATCGATCGTTCCCTGCATGGCTTCCACGATGCTCTTTGTGATCGCCATTCCCAGACCGGTCCCCTGGATCCGGCTGACCGTCGAGGTCCGCTCTCTGGCAAAGGCCTCGAAGACCACCTCCGCGAACTCCTTTGTCATCCCGATGCCGTTGTCCCTGACCCGGATCTCATAGGCCGCCCAGGGCGGGGCTCCCTCCGGGCGCAGGCCCCCGTAGGCCGAGACCGGCTGCTCCCGGTCCGGCTCCTGTGGTCCGCCGCCCCTTTCGTCAGGAGACAGACCGCCCGCCCCGATCTGCTTCAGGGAGACGGACACCTCTCCGCCCTCGGGTGTGAACTTCCAGGCATTGCTGACCAGGTTGAGGATCACGCGCAGAAAGCGGTTGCGGTCAAAGACGACCCAGCGGTCCTGCAGGTCTCCGATCTCGAGACGATAGCGGATCTTTTTTTCCTCCATCTGCTCCTGGAACATCTCCCAGGCGGTCCGCAGGGCCTCCTCGAGGTCCCCGGACTCATTGACCAGTTCCATCTTTCCGCTCTCTATGCGGCTCATCTCCAGGACATCGTTGATCAGGGTCAGCAGATGCTTTCCGGAGATATCGATCTTTTCAATATATTCCCTGACCCTGGGCGGAACATCCGGCTCCATGGAGGCCAGATGGGTATATCCGATGATGGCGTTCATGGGGGTCCGGATATCGTGGGACATATTAAAGAGAAACTGGCTCTTGGCCTTGCTGCTCTCCTCCGCCTGCATCTTGTCCCTCTCCAGCTTCGCATGGCGGTGCCGCAGCCAGCTCTGGGTGTAGAGCATGACGACCAGGCCGACCAGGACAAAGACCATCAGCACAATGCCGTTGCGGTAGACAAAAGCAGGGATCCCCTCCGGGCCGCTCCCCATCCTCTCCGTCAGCCGCTTCAAAAACCACATCAGGACAGAATAAAAGAGCAGGTAAAACAGGACCGTGCTGGAGGTCGTGACCCCGTCGAAATCCGCCAGGTTGCTCTGGCGCATGGTCCTCCAGTAAAAAAGAAAGCCCAGCAGGCACCAGACCGCCAGCAGCAGAAAGGAGGGCGCGCACATGGTCTCCACACTTCCGACCTGTGAGACCATCTGGACCAGGGCGAAAATTCCGGAGATGACCGCTCCCAGCATTCCGGTGACCTGTACCGTCCTGTCTCCCTCCTTTCCCGCGATCCGCCAGGCCGCGGCCGAGGTATAGGCGAAACCGACGGTCGCCCCGAAGGAAGTGAGCTCCACAAACCAGTCCAGGGTATTTCTGCCCAGGAAGGTAAAGGCACTGGAGAGCCCCATGACAAAGATGATACAGAAGGTCGTGCCGCGGAATTCCCTCGAGAGGATCCTGTCCTCCGCCATGGTGGAGAGCATACGGACCGTCGCCCGGTAGGCGCCGATCACCCCGGTCAGGATGGCCGCCAGGGCCGTGACCGTGATCAGGACCAGGCCGGCCCTTCCCATCAGGAAGCGGGCGGCATAAAAGGTAGGCACCCCTTCCACACCCACCAGGGAATCCAGGTCTGCCACATAGGCCTGCCAGGTCGGATACTGCGGAGGCCGCAGGGATGCCGTGACAAAGGTCATGGCCGTATAGACAAAGCCGCCGCTCAGGATCGCCGCGGCCATGACCCTCCAGGACCACCGGATCGGAAAATCAAAATGAGGCGTCTCCAGGGAGGCGATCTCAAAGCCGACAAAGGCCCAGGGGGCCAGGAGCAAGAGGGTCAGGACGGGTCCCAGAGCCCGGATCCCTCCCCCGGCGGCCGCGCCTGCGGACCCGCCTGTCCCCAGTTCTGACAGAAGGCTCCCCCACTGAAAATGCGGGATCGCGGCCAGGGTCAGGACCAAGGTGCCCGCCAGCAGGACCAGAGCGAGAACTCTCTGCACGATCTGCATAAGGGGCTTGTACCGGATCAGAAGGACGCCCACGATGACCAGGACCGTCACGGACAGGGCGATCTCGCCGGGATAGATCTCGATCCCGGCGACCTGATAATGAAAACCGATCTGAGGGAAATCATCCAGCAGGACCCTGCTGATGATAAAGAGGGCCGTCGCGTTCAAAAAGACGACGGTCAGATAGGACAGACTCAGAAACCAGGAGCACAAAAAGGCATGGTCCCGGCCGAAGGCCTCTTTGGTATAGGCATAGACCCCTCCCTTGCGCGGCCTTTTCCGCATCAGCCAGGCATAGTTGAAGCCGATCACCATCATCAGGGCCGTGCTCAGGACCATGGAGGCCAGAGTTCCCGCCGGCCCCGCGATCGGGAGAAAGGTAGTTCCGGGCATGACAAAAGCGCCCCAGCCGATGCTGCAGCCGAAGGCAATGGCCCAGACATCCACCGGCGTCAGGTACCTCGCCATCCTTCTTCTCTCAATTACCGGTTGAACATTTTGTTTTTTACTGGAAAACATACTTTCTCTCATATCGGAGCGACTTGCGCTGAGACAACATTCCTTCCGGGCGCGGCACCATGTTTTCTGCATTTGAGCATGCTGAACGCATGAGCGCACTGCCGGCGTTTTAAAGTACTTTTACTATACCAGTACTATACCACACATGCGCATTCCCATAAATCAATTATGCGTTCCCCTTTACTGCAA
This sequence comes from Lachnospiraceae bacterium UBA4317, assembly GCA_002394525.1. Next base: position 3,563 of record DGUF01000021.1, read on the forward strand.
AAGCGCCCCCAGGGCCTCCCGGCAGACCTCCATCCTGGCCCCGTACTGGGGATAGAAGGATTGATCCGTCAGATAGGGGTGGACATAAAAGATCTGCAGGACATAGCGCAGGACGGAGTCCCGGCTGCGGTCCGTCAGGGCCGGCGCGGCCGCCTCCAGCTTCTTTTTAAAGGCGTGCCAGTCCCGGACCCAGGCCTCGTAGACCGGCAGGTCCCCGATGCCCAGCCAGTCCCGCAGGACCACCGGAGTTTTCTCCCGGTGCGTGCACTCATCCTTCTGGAGGATATAGCGGAAGCCGTCCTCCGTATAAAACCTGCCCATGGGATAGAGGCGGCACAGGCCCGGCCGCCAGGGGTGGATGGTACAGCGTCCCGCCGCCGAGAGAAAGGGACAGTGGTCCTCCCCCCCGCTCCCCTCATGGTGCTGCATGAGGTTGGGCAGGATCAGGCCGTCGACCAGGCGGATCTCGATCTCCTTTTCGATCATATCCGCAAAGGTCTTTTCCGTCCCCTTTGAGAGCAGGTACATGTCAAAAGGATCCAGAATAATGGAGTCCCCGGTGCTGCGGCAGCAGTCCGAGCAGCCCTCGCAGTCCGAACAGCCCACCGGGACCAGGTCATCCGGAGTATAGAATCTGCCGTCATAGATCTCTTCGATGGAATTATCCCGAATCATTTCAGCTCCCTTCACGCATCCACAGTGCGGGCAAGGCCCGAAAGCCTTTTATATATCACCATTTTATATTGTATGGTGATATGTGTCAAGGCAAATCATACCATTTATGGTATTTTTCCGTGATTCATTTCCTTTATTGGTGATTTTACATTGACAGAAATATCCTTTTGTGGTATTTTATTATCAAAACACATCAAAATTCCACCAGCAGTGTTTTTAGCGGTGTTTTTAAAAGAAGCTCCGGCACCGCAAGCCCGGCATAATACACTTCAGGAGCCGTTCTGAGACGGCACACCAGTCAGGAGAAAAGGAGGCGGATCAGCATGACGATCCAGGAAATGCAGAAAAGGAAGAGAGAACTGGGCTACACATACGCAGAGATCGCGAAGCGGTCCGGTCTCCCGCTCCCTACCGTACAGAAGGTTCTGGGCGGGACGACAAAGTCGCCCCGGTATGACACGATCCTGGCACTCGAGAATGTCCTGGCGCCGGTTCCGGATGCCCCGAGCCGGGATCCGGAAGCAGGTTTTGAGCCGGATCCCCCCGGCATTTGCGGAGATAACGGATACCGCAGCCCGGCCTCCGCCTTCAGAGATATCCTTGCGGGAGAAAATGCCCCTGCTTATTTGTCCCGCGGATCGTCAGACGGGGGCAGGACCGCTGTAAGCAGAAGGCTTCCCGCCTCCCACCCCCTTCTGCCGCATAAAAGGCAGGGAGAATATACCCGGGAGGACAGAGAGCTTCTGCCCGAGGATGCGCGCACCGAGCTGATCGACGGAATCCTCTACGACATGGCCTCTCCCAAAGCGGCACATCAGATCACACTGATGGAACTCTCCTATCAGCTCAGGAGCCAGATCGATCAGTGCGGAAAGGACTGTATGGTATTGATCGCGCCTTCCGACGTCTGGCTCACCTATGATGACAGAAATGTTTTTCAGCCGGATATCTATGTGCTGTGTGACTACTCCATGATCGACATGGACGGCTATACAAAGGGGGCTCCCCCCTTCGTGATCGAGATCCTGTCCCCTTCCACCAGAAGCAGGGACCTGCTGCTTAAATCCTACAAATATCATGCGGCGGGTGTCCATGAGTACTGGATCGTGGATCCGGAAAAAAAGCAGGTGATCGTCTATGACTATGACCGCGATCCGGACGGGACAGAGAGCACTGTCCACAGCTTTGAGGAGACGGTTCCCGTCGCTTTCAGCGGCGGATCCTGCCGGATCGACTTCAGGAAGGTCTCCTCTGCCCTGTCGAAGATCGGTCTGTGAGGGCAGGCCTGCGGATCGCGAAGGACAGGAGGAAGGAAAGGGCGATCGCAGCCAGAAGCAGGGCCAGGGATCCCTGATAGGAGTGCGTGCGGTCATAGATTCTCCCGGCCAGGACCGAGGCAAAGGAGGTGAAAAGGGCATTGGTAGGGATCAGGGAAAAGTTCGCCGCGTACCAGGTCCTGCCGTAAAAATCCGCGATCAGGGGCGGGCTGATCGAGGCGACGCCGCCGTAGGCGAAGCCCCCGGCCAGGAATCCCGCGATGAGCAGGGGAAAGTTCCCGGCCCGGACCGCGGCCAGCATAAGCGCAGCCCCGGCCCCGAAGGAGATCATGACCATGAGCATGGTGACTCTGTATCCAAAGCGGTCATAGACCGTGCCGGTGCAGACCCGGCCGGCCGCGTTCAGGATCGAGATCATGCCGACGGCCGTCGCGATCGTGCCGCCGGAAAGCGCCGGGCCGGCCTCTCCCGCGATCCCGCCCGCCTGCGAGACCAGGAGCAGACCACAGCCCGTCAGCAGGGCCGCCCAGGCATAGAAGAGCCAGAAGGAGGACCTGCGGACCATCTCCCCTGTCGGAATGTCGCAGGCCGGCTCCCGGGTCTTTTTTCTGCGGCCGCCGGCAGGGCTGGGCTCCGCCGCCGGGAGCTCCTCCGCCCGGGGAAAGCGCATGACCGCGATGCCTGCCGCCAGCACCGCCAGAATCAGGACTGCCAGGACCCTCAGGCCCGCGGCCCACAGCCTGGTCCCGTCCGCCGGCGCGAAGGCGGCAAAGAGCTTGCCCGCTATAAAGCTGCTGAGCCCGAATCCCGCCACCAGGATCCCCGAGATGACGCCCTGCCGGTCCGGAAACCAGGCCGACACCGTGCTGACCGTGGAGTTGTAGCACAGGCCCGCGGCGATCCCGCTCATGGCTCCGAAGCCGATATAGAGGGGGAGGGGGGTTTGCGCGGCCGAGGCCAGCAGCATTCCGCCGGGGAAGAGGACGGCCGCACCGGCCAGGATGATCCGGGGACCGGTCCTCCTGAGCAGCATGCCGCTCACCATGCCGCCCACGGCATAGCCCATCATGGTGATCGTAAAGGTCATGGACAGGGTCTGCGCGGTCCAGTCCGGAAAGGTCGCGGAGATCGATTTGGCGATGATCGTCCAGGTGTAGACCGTGCCCGCCATCAGCATGATCAGGACGCCGATGACCGGATAAATGCTTCTGTTTGCTCTCTTCTGCTTCATTTTTCTTCCTCTGCCGCGCCGACTTTTGTCTCTTTTCCGGGCCTGCCGGGCGCGCCGTCTTCTCCTCTCTCCAGGTAAGGCACCGGGTTTTCGAGAGGGTGTAAAAGTTTTTAAAAAAATATCACTCCGGCGCTAGAGTGTAGAGCAAAATCAGGCAAAAAACAAGCCCCCTCCGGCCATACATGGTATAATTTATCTGACAAAAAAATCATTGATCAGGGCCCGGCTTTAAGACCCGGCCGGTGTTATCCAGCGTATCGAGACAGCACATCAGTCAAAAAGGAGAAGATCATGGCGACAGCTCACAATTCAGCAAAACACGGAGACATTGCAAAGACCATTCTTCTGCCCGGGGATCCTCTGCGGGCCCAGGTCATTGCGGAGACCTACCTGGAAGACCCTTTCCAGTTCAATACAGTCAGGAACATGTACGGTTTTACCGGGACCTTCAAGGGCAAGCCTGTATCCGTCATGGGAACAGGCATGGGCATCCCGTCGATCGGCATCTATTCCTATGAGCTGATCCATATGTACGGCGTCCGGAACCTGATCCGGGTCGGATCCTGCGGCTCCATCACCAACCGGGCCAATATCGGCGACATCATCATGGCGGAGGGCGCCTGCACCGATTCCTCCTACGCGGTCCAGTACGGTCTGCCGGGGTCGTTTTCGGCCATCGCCTCCTTTGACCTGCTGCGGCGGGCAGCGGATTCCGCGGAGGCCCACGGCTTTTCCTATCTGGTAGGAAACATCCTGTCCTCCGATGTTTTCTACAATGCCAGCCCCGCCTGGAAGAAATGGGCCAAAATGGGCTGTCTGGGAATCGAGATGGAGACCTATGCCCTCTACTGCAACGCGGCCTATGCCACCAACACCATCGGCGAGGAGAACGCCTCTCCGATGCCGACCGGCAGGGTGAGGGCCCTGGGCATCTTCACGGTCTCGGATTCCCTGGTGACCGGTGAGGAGACGACCGCTGAAGAGCGCCAGAACAACTTCACCAATATGATGGAGGTCGCCCTGGACGTCGCCGCCCAGCTCCAGTGATCCTCCGGATCAGACCGCAGGGGCGCAGCCAAAGTCCCGTGCCTTCTCACCGGACCGCGCTCCGCATTTTTACCAGACCGCGCCCCGCTCCCGCACATGCTTTTTGACGATGGCCATGCAGACCAGGCACATGACGATCTGCAGGGAGGAGGACAAGGGGGTGGCAAGTCCGATATGGAAGAGGGACACGGGCACCCGGCGGCTCATGAGGAAGGAGACCGGCACGCGCACGCAGAAGGCGCTGACGATGCCCTGCAGCATGACAAACCGGGTCATGCCGATCCCGTTGTAAAAGCCGATAAAGCAGAAGAAGACCGGGGTCAGCATACAGTCGATGGCATAGGCCTTCAGATAGTCCGCGCCGGCGATGCAGACCTCCATGTCCCTGGCAAAGAAGGAGGCCAGGGTGACTCCATGGAAAAAGGACAGCCAGAACATGACCGTGCCGACGGCCAGGGAGAGGAGGATCCCGTAGCGCAGGGCCTTCTCCGCCCGGTCAAAGCGGCCCGCCCCGGCATTCTGTGCCACAAAGGCGGACATGGACTGCATAAAGGCGGAGGGGACCAGCATGATGAAGGCGCACACCTTCTCGGCCACCCCCACCCCTGCGGACGGAATGACGCCCAGGGCATTGACGATGGCCTGAATGATCAGAAAGGAGACCCCGACCAGGAGGTCCTGGGTGGCGATCGGAAGGCCCAGCCTGGTGATCCTGGAGATGAGGCTTCCGTTGAAGCGGATCTGGTCCCTCTCCAGGGAAAAGGGCATCTGCCCCTTTCGCATCCTCGCCCGCATCATGAGCAGGGAGATCAGGACGCTGACCGCCTGGGCGCCGACGGTCGCGATGGCGGCCCCGACCGTCCCCATGTGAAAGACCGCGACCAGGACCAGGTCTCCGGCTATGTTGCAGACACAGGCGATCGCCACGGTGATCAGCGGGGTGACGGAATCCCCGATCCCGCGGAAAATACTGCCGATCAGGTTATAGGCGATGATGATCAGCATGCCCGCCCCGCAGATCCGCACATAGGCCTCCGTGAGGGCAAAGGCCTCCGCGGGCGCGTGCATGACGGCGGCCAGAAGCCCCGCCCCCGGCACACACAGGGCCGTGAAGACCAGGCCTATGCAGGCAAAGAGAACGATACAGGCCCCGATCGTCTCGCCTCCCTTCTTTGCCTGGCCGCGGCCGATCTGCTGGCCCAGCAGGATCGTCGCCCCCATGGCAAAGCTGGCAATGAGATTGGTCAGGGTCAGCATGATCTGGGATCCTGTCGTGACCGCCGACACGTGGGCCGACACAGAGCCGGGATCCGTAAAGCGGCCGACGATCATGAGGTCGACCGCGCCGTACATGGCCTGCAGGAAGAGGGCGGCGAGCACAGGCAGGGCAAAGCGGACCAGGGGCTGGAGGATCCTGCCCTCCGTAAAGTTCCCGGCCTTCCCGTGTCCGTTGCCTTCCGCCGCTTTATTTAAGTTTCCATTAGCCGCTTCCGGCTCTCTCAGGTCTTCCTGCCGCGAAGCGGTATTCTTTTTTTCCGTCATTCTCTTCCGTACCTCTCCTGCCCGGACGGCTTTCCTCCCAGGCTTTTTCTCTCTTTCGTTTCCCGCCCGGACGGTTCCCCTCCCGGGCCTTTTATCTCATTCGCTTTCTCCCTGTCCCGGCCCGTCCGGTCCGGTTCAGGATCCCCTGGCTCCTCGCGCCAGCGCCGTCACACGGTCCCCTTCTCTGTAGAACTGTGACCACAGCCTCCTTTGCCCGACGTCCACCGCCGCATGGTGTTGAGGACCCGTTTTTTGTCCGCCGACCAGAGCGGGGCGATCAAAAGGGACTTGGGGCCGTCCCCGGTCAGGCGGTGGATCACGATATCCCCGGGAAGGATGTCCAGGCAGTCGCAGACCAGGGCGCAGTACTGGTCCAGGTCCATGACCGGGAAGGGCTCCTCCTCGTACTGCCGCGCCAGCTGTGTGCCGCGCAGGATCTGCAGCTGCTGGAGCTTGATCCCGTCTGGCCCCGGCCTGAGGCCGGCGATATAGCGGACGGTGTCCAGCATATCCTCGCGGGATTCCCCGGGCAGGCCCAGGATCAGATGCACGACGACCTCCAGGCCCAGGTCCTTGAGCTTTCCCAGCGCAGACTCAAACACCGGGAGTGGATACCCCCGGTGCACAGCTTCCGCCGTCCTCTCGTGCATGGTCTGCAGGCCCAACTCCACCCAGACCGGCTTGACCGCCCGGAGGTCACGGAGCATTTCCAGCACCTCGTCCGGAAGGCAGTCCGGCCTGGTGCCGATGGAAAGGGCAGCGATCTCAGGCCGCTGAACCGTTTCCATATAGAGGGCCCTGAGCCTGCCCAGGTCCTCTTTTCCCCTTATATAGGTATTGGTAAAGGACTGAAAATAGGCGATGTATTTTCTCTCCTCCGGCGGGATGCGGGCCGGAAATTTCCCGTCCACCCGGGCCCTGGCCAGGCGGATCTGGTCCCCGACCGGCAGGAGGGGGGCCGCGAACTCTCCGGATCCGCCCTCCGAGCAGAAGCTGCAGCCACCGGTCCCCAGGGTCCCGTCCCTGTTGGGGCAGGTGCAGCCGCTGGTCAGCGACAGCTTATAGACTTTTGTCCCGAACCGGTCTCTGAGCATATCGGTCAGCATTTTCTGCCGCATTCTCTTTTCCCCCGACTTTTTTGGCTCCCCGGATCATTGATCACTGGATCATTGATCCGCAGCCCTCTTTTCCATCCAGTCCAGCAGGTCTCTGTAGACCTGTTCTTTGCCGTAGTCATTGAGGATCTCGTGCCGGTATCCCTCATAGATCTTTAATTTCAGATCCTTCACACCGGCCCGCCAGAACATGGAGGCCAGCTTCCGGACCCCCTTCCCGCCCTCGCCGACGGGGTCGTCTTCGCCGGATATGATCAGGACCGGCAGGTCCCCGGGGACAAGGTCAACATTTTCCTGATGGCAGACAAAGGATACGGTCTCAAACAGAGTCCTGTAGCCGTTGAGGGTAAACAGATAGGTACAGCGGGGATCGCTGTAGTAGCGCCTCACGCTCTCCGGATCCCTGGACAGCCAGTTTCTGGCCGGATCCTTTCCCGTCGTGTCATAGTGGAGGTTTTTGCGGAAGGCCATAAAGGTCACCAGGGGGCTGCGGTGTCTCCAGCCGAAGACTCTGGCAAAGCCAGTGGCGATCATGATCCCGAGCGCGGAAGACCGGGGCTTTGTATAGCCGCTCCCCATGATGATGGCCCCGCTGAGCCTGCCGGCGGCCGTTTCGGCAACGGTCCGCCCGGACACATCCCGGTCCCCGGAGTTTTTCCGCCCCCTGCCTTCCGCCCTGCCGGCGGCCTGTTCCGGATCCCCCGGCTGGTCCTTTCCGTGTACGACAATATATTTGCGCAGGAGAAAGGACCCCATACTGTGGCCCATCATAAAATAGGGAAGGTCCGGATTCTCCTCCTGGGTGATCACACGGAGCCTGTGCATATCCTCGATCAGGATCTCCCCGGCGTTCTCCGGGGCAAAATACCCCCAATCCTCTTTGGACCGCACAGAACTTCCATGTCCCAGATGGTCGTGGCCGACCACCATAAAACCGTGCCGGGTCAGATAAAGGGCAAAGGGCTCATAGCGCTCAATATGCTCGATCATGCCGTGCGTGATCTGCAGGATCGCGTGGTATTTCCCGTCCTCCGGTGTCCAGCGGATCGCGTGGATCCGGGTCCTGCCGTCATGAGACGGAAATGAAAAATCTTCTCTCAATATTTTTTCCTCTCTTCCGAATATGCCGCCCGTCAGGGCGGCAGCCTGAAGCGTTTTCGCGGAGGCGAAAACGGTGAAGGATCAACAGAGCTTTGGGCCGTCCCGTAGCACAAAGCTCTTGAGTAAAAAATCCTGTATCGACAGGATTTTTTACTCTTCCGAATATGCCGCTCGTGAGAGCGGCAACGCGCGGAGAAATACGCGGAGGCGTTTTCTCCGCTGCGATCACAGGTGCCTGTGCCGCCCGTGAAGGCTCAGCGGCGCTTACAGTATCATAACACATTATTTGCTCTTGTTCATGCCCTATTGAGGGCGCGCACAGCCGCCTGCGTCTGCCCATGTTACAGTTCGGACCGCCGTAAAACCCGGGGTTTTCGCAAAAAAAGGCGGAGCCGCCAATGCGCCTCCGCCCCGGTTCTTCCTCCTGTTCCTGAAGTCACCTGTATTTGCTGTCTGCGGGACCGCCGGGAAGAACCCCCTGTCCCTACATGGCCCCGTAGATCTCTGTGATCTCCTCCAGGATCTGGGGACTGCCAAAATCTCTCGAATAGACAAAATTAATCTCGCGGACCATGTTGAGGTCCTCTATGGGCAGGGCCACCAACTTTCTCTTGCGCAGCTCGTCCATGCAGGCACTGCGGGCCAGGACCGAAGCCCCGTAGCCGTGCCGGATCAGGTCCTTGATCGTGGCGATATTGTCCACCTCCAGCAGGACATTCATCTCGTCCACGTTGATGCCGCGGCTCTCCATCGAAGCCCTGAAAAGGTCCCGGGTGCCGGAATTGGGCAGGCGCAGGATCAGGTCCTCCCTGCGGAGCTCATCGACCGTGACAAATTCCTTGTCCGCGTACGGATGGTCCGGCGACACGATTAGCATCAGCTTGTCCACATCCAGCAATGTGTTGATCAGACAGTGGTCATTGATCTTTCCATCGATGATGGCAAAATCCAGTTCATAGTTTTTGAGCCGTTCTCGCAGACCGGACACGGCGTCCGTGATCAGCGTGATCGTGGTCCCCTTATGGGTGCTGGCATACTTGGCCAGTGCCTCGGAGATCCGGTTGCTCTCTATGGTATGGGTGATGCCGATATTGAGAGAAAGGACCCTGTCCGTTCCATTCTGGATGTCCCGGCTCAGGTTGTTGTAGAGGGACTGCATGCGTCTGCAATAGCGCACCACGATCTCCCCTTCCCGCGTGAGCAGGAGTTTTTTATCGACCCTCTCAAAAATGCGGATCCCGAACTCATTCTCAATTGCGCGGATATGCTGGCTGACAGCGGGCTGGGTCAGGCTCAGCGCCTTTCCGGCGAGTGTATAGTTCCCGGTTTCTACTACTTTCAGAAGCGATATGATCTTGGAATCAAGCAGCATCATTCACCTCCTTTCTTCCAATATCACCATGACACATATTCAGAAAACGAAATACCACACGAAATAAATGACACAGTAATAGGGATGTCTGCCGTTCTCCTGCGGAAAATCCGGTAAAGTCTATGATCCTGATTCCACTGCCCGGATTGCTCCACTTTATCGGAATGTTAATTCCGGAGTGTTAATTCCAGAATATTGATCCCAAAATGTTAATTTTGTGTATACTTTAATAGTAATAACTTTTTGTCATTTAGACAAATTACGTTTCATGATACATCTAAAACTTTTCCTTATATCGTTATCCGGCCTCCTCCTCCCGAAACACGCGGTCAGCAAAAAAGTGTGCGGATAGCACAAAACAGCGCGCCTGCACCAAGCTGTACAAACACGCTGTCTTCTGTTCATCCGCCGCGGTTTTTTACACGTCCGCAGTCCGGGGCCTGCGGCCCCGCTGAGGGTTCCTTCTCCCAATGGCGGCCTTTGCAATTTCGCAGTCCCTGGCCTTCGGCCCCGCTGAAGATACTTCCTCCAAAGGGGGCTTTTGCCTGGCCTCGCGCCGGGATCTCCTCTTACTGCTGAGGATTTTTACGCAGCCATTTGACGATATCCTGGCTCTCATAGAGCGGGGTCCCGTCAATGAAGAGGCAGGGGATCTGCTCCTTTCCGCCCTCTTCCACCAGTCTTTTCAGGTGCGCCTCGCTGAGGTCGATATTGCAGATCTCGACATCTGTCCTCCCCTGCTTCTCGATCTCCTTCTGCACCAGGTGGCAGTAGGGGCAGGTGGTTCCGACAAACAGCTCCAGTTTCATTTCTCTTCTCCTTTCAGATCTCCAGCTTTCAGATCTCCAGCTTCATGCCGGTCAGGCGGGGCAGCATGGACGCCAGGAAGGTATAGACATATTCCACACTGGCGGCCCGCACCGCGTCGCGTCCGATGTTCCCGAATTTTCTGGTCGACGTCATCGTTTTCCCGTCGATATAAAAGCCGAAACAGACCATGCCGACCGGCTTTTCCTCCGATCCGCCAGTCGGGCCGGCGATCCCGGTGATGCCCACTCCGACCCGGGCGTCATTGGCGCGGGCCGTGCCGACCGCCATCTGGATCGCCACCTCCTCGCTGACGACGCCCTTGTTCGCGATCGTTTCCTCCGAGACCCCCAGGTATTTCACCTTGGCCGCATTGGAATAGGTCACAAAAGAGGCGTTAAAGACGTTGGAGGCAGACGGAACGTCCACCAGACGGGCCGCGGCCAGTCCTGCCGTGCAGGACTCCGCAAAGGAAATGGTCCAGCCCTTTGCTGTCAGGATATCCACGACCATCGCCGCGCGGGCGTCGGTTTCCTCCGCATTTATCACGTATTCCATAATTCCTCCTCCAGAAAAGCGGCGATCTCCGCGATGAGTCTGTCCATTTTTTCATCAAAGCCGGTCGAATTGTCGATGACGCGATGCCGGGGATGGCCGGCCCAGGCCCTGAGCACTCTGTCGTCGACCTCAATGGCCTGTTCAGGCATCTCCGTCCTTGCCCCGTTATTGGACAGCGTGTAGGCCTCCAGGGCCCCCCTGGCCGCAGTCACGAGATGAAAGACCGCGTCGTAGCGCTCGCATTCCTCTCTTTCATCCAGTTCAAGGGCCCGCATGACATTTTCGAACTCGATATCATTCATATAGGCCCGGTTGTCCATGACTCCCCGGTCGCAGACGATCAGGATCCTGTCCGCCGGCATGTATCCCGCCGCCCTCTCAAAGATCTCTTCCTTTCTCTTCTGCAGGGAGACCTGGCACTTCTGGTACTCCTCATTGGTGACCAGGGTCCAGGGGGCCACTCCCCCGCTGATGAGCTCGGTGGCCGTCTCGGAAATAAACAGGACCGTGAGGCCCTCCCCGGAAAACTCCTTCCGGATCCGCTCCAAGGCTGTCGTCTTTCCGCCGCACGGACCGCCTGTGATCACGATCTTTTTGACCTGCATATCCACCTCATGCATCTGAAACGCCCAGCCGGGACATCAGTATCGCCATGAATCTCTCCGGCTCTCCGCCGGACCTCCATATCGCCGCGAATCTCTCCGGCTCTGCGCCGGACCTTGTTCTCCTGTGCAAAAAGGCCGCCGGCAGCAGGGAAATATCGCTGTCGACAGCCTCGCAGAAAGGTCAGCCCTGAAGTCCCCGGGCCTGTCTGTCCATGTCCTCTACGACGATATCGTAGATCTCCCCGAGCGACCTGCAGTAGGCAAGGACAAGCCAGGGCTCATTGGTGTGATAATGGATCTTGATCGGATCTCCATCGCCGCCGACAGCCAGCAGACTGTCGCCCTTGAAATTCGAGGCGATGTAATCAAACACCTCATCCTCATCCAGATCTTCATATCCATCGATCAGAAGCTGTGTGTCATATCTGAATTCAATCGTCTGTTCCGGTATCATACTCTCCTCCTTTATCGAAGCGCCCCGGCAAATGCTCCCGCGGCTTTTATTTATGATGCAATGGTCAAAAGTATCGTAAAGGCTCTG
>DGUF01000248.1 GCA_002394525.1 Lachnospiraceae bacterium UBA4317
AACTGGATCAGCATATCCAGGACCCGGTCTTTTCCCCCGATGTAGGTCAGGGCTCTGCGGACCCCCGTGTAGGGCGCCTCCCCGATCTGGACCGCCCCGTATTCCAGGGCCACCTCGCGGAACTCCTCCAGATAATCGTGGAGATTGGGACCGTCCTTGTAATAGGGCAGGCCGTTGATGGCCGGGACAAAGGGGAGGCCGTCCGGAAGGTCCCTGACCTTGGAAATGAAGTTGATCACATCCTCCCGGAAGCCATCCACCCCCATGTCCAGCCAGAAGCGCATGATGTCCTTTACCTCCTCCCGGACCCTGGGATTGTCCATATTGAGATCCGGCTGCCTCCTGGCAAAAATATGCAGGTAATACTGGCCGCGCTGCTCATTGTACTCCCAGGCCAGGCCCTCAAACTGGCTGAACCAGTTATTGGGGGGACGATGCCCGCCCTGCCCGCGGCCCGGCAGGACGGGGTCCCGCCAGATATAATAGTCGCTGTAGGGGTTGTCCCTGCCCTTGCAGGATTCGATAAACCAGGGATGCTGGTCCGACGTGTGGTTGATCACCAGGTCCAGCAGGACCTTGAGGCCCAGCTCATGGGCCCTGTCCAGGACCTTTTTGAACTGATCCAGGGTCCCGTAGTCCGGGTGGATATTTTTATAGTCGGAAATATCATAGCCGTAATCCGCATTGGGCGATGGATAGATGGGGCTGAACCAGATGGCGTCCACCCCCAGGGATTTTATGTAGTCCAGCTTGTCATAAACCCCGTAGAGGTCTCCGATCCCGTCGCCGTTGCCGTCGCAAAAGCTCCTGACCCAGATCTGATAAAATGACATTTTCCGATAATCAAACTGTTTTTTCACTTTTTATCCAGCCTCTGCCTGTATCATCCCCGCCTCGCCGCGGGGCCAAACAAGCCTCTCTCTGTCTGCAGCATCCACGTTTCGCCGCGGGGCCTGTCATGGTCTCTCCGCCTGCACCGTCCCCGCTCCGCCGGGGCCCGTCAGTTCACTTCATCTGATGGCTTTTCCGCAGGACTGTCCACAGATTTTTTCACTGTCCTCTTCAGGCCGGAATAACCCGAGCTCAGGGCGGTCCCCGCATCCCGGATCTCCTCCCGGACGGCGTTTTTCATCTCCGCGCGTACATCGCTCATCCTGGTCCGGGCATTGCGGATCCCGGTCCGCACCGATTCCATCTCGCTGCGCATCTCCTCCGCCACCCTGTTCCAGAAGAGCTCGGACCGGTCCGTCTCCTCCTGGAAGTTCTCCAGCATGCCCACGGCGGACTCCCGGAAGCCCCCCATCATCTCCCGTCCCAAATTCCGGATCTTTTCGTACTCCTCCACATTGCGGGATACCATGGACACCAGCAGGTCCGAGGCCTGCTTTTTGCGCCGGGGCAGGATCCCCTTTTCCTTTCTGGCCAGGATATGTTCATATCTGCGGTAGGCAAGGGCCACGGCGTCCTGCCAGGACAGGTAGATCTCCTCCATGGCCCGCTGCCCCACCTCGTGCAGGTGGCCGGAATGGCCCAGGGTCCTCTCCAGAAAAGCCGCCATGGCCTCAGCCGACTCATCGATGATAAAGCCGTTGCGGTCATCCGTGATCCCCTCGGCCGCGCAGGAATCCCTGATCAGGACACTGGCCAGCCCGCAGGCCGCCGCCTCGCGGACGACCAGGCCGTTGGTATCAAAGGTCGACGGGAACAAAAAGAGGTCCGCCCGGGTATTCCAGGCCCGGAGCTCGTCGCGGTCATAGACCGGCCCGGTAAAAATGCACTTTGCCGGCCCGCCTTCGCCGCCCATAAGCCCCAGCTCCCGCGCCCGGCTCTCCAGCAGCTCCCGGTCCGGCCCCTTGCCGACAAAGACCATGCGGAAGTCCTTTCCCTTGTCCGCCAGCATCTTCAGGGCGTCCAGGATGATAGGAAGACCCTTGTAGGTGATCAGGCGGCCGACATAGAGCCATACCGGCACCCCGTCCGGCAGATCATAGCCCTCCGTGACCTTTTTCACCTGCTCCTCATCGACGCGGCCGCGGGCAAAATCCACCCCGTTGGACATGACCCGGTAATCCCCCTGAAAGCCCAGCGCCTTCAGGCTCTCCCCTGCACCCCGGCTGACCACCCAGATATCATCACAGGCCTCGATGTTTTTGACCATGGCCCGGATTCCCTCCTCGGCGACCGCCCGAATCTTCATCTCCCTGCGCAGGTCGATGTCATATTTCGTGTGATAAGTAAAAATGATCGGGGCGCCGGTCGTCTCGCGCAGGACCCTGGCCATGATGGTCGCCGTGGCCGGGCAGTGGGCATGGATGATATCCGGCTCAAAATCCGTCATTTCCGCGATCGCCCTGCCGGAGACCGGATTTCCCGTGCGGTAACCGTTCATCACAGACGCGGTATCAAAGCTGGGATAGGCCACGACCCGGTAGGGGTAGGAACCATACTGCCCTCCCGGATATCTGGGCGTCCCCACCATGACCTCCGCCCCGTGATCCCGCATCAGATAATTTGCATAATTCATGACCACATTGACAGTTCCGTCAATGACCGGCGGAAAGGCTTCATTCAACAGACTGACCTTCATTTCTTACCTCCTGCAGATCTCCTCTGCCACACTGTCATCCTGCGCCGGCACCGGCCCGCTGCAGAGCTATTTCCCGGTATCCTCCCTCCGGATCATGCCCAGCAAAAGCGAGACCGAGACCGCCATCATGACCAATTCCGTACAAGGCTGCGCCCAGATCATGCCGCCGAACCCGAAGACCCGGTCCAGGATCAGCAGAAGCGGGACATAGAGCCCGAACTGGCGCACCAGGGTGATGGCAAAGGCGTACTGCGGCTTTCCCATGGCCTGGAAGGAAGTCCGGCTCATGGATACCGCCCCCACAAAGGGCAGGATGCACATGATCGCGCGCAGGACCCTGCTGCCGGTCGCGATCACCTCCGGAGATTCCGTAAAAATGCCGACCAGCTGGGGGGCGGCGATCCCGCAGACCGCCATGACACAGAGCTCCGTCCCGCTGACGACCATGATCCCGGCCCGCAGGATCTCCTTCATGCGCCCGTAATTGCCCGCCCCGTAATTATAGCCCATCAGAGGCTGTGTACCCGCCGCAAAGCCCTGGTAGATATAATTCCCCGGCGAGAGGACTTTCTGGGCGATCCCCATGGCGGCGACCGTCAGCTCCCCATAAGCGACGGCCAGATTGTTGTTGACGATATAGGCTGTCGTCGTCAGCAGGGTCTCCAGCGTCGCCGGCACGCCCACCCAGAAGATCTCCCTCAGGATCTCCCCCGTCGGCTTCAGAAAGCGCACAGCAGGCCTCAGAAGCGTCTTTCCGCTCCCGTACATCCACAGGGACACAGCCATCCCCGCCGCGTTTCCCAGGATCGTCGCGACAGCCGCCCCCCGGATCTCCATCCCGAAGGCAAAAATAAACAGGGGATCCAGGACGATATTGACGGCCGTCCCCGTGACCATCCCCGCGACGGAAAGCTTCACCGAGCCCTCGCTTCTGAGCAGCTGGCCCAGCGTATAATTGCCCATGGTAAACAGACTCCCCAGCAGGATGATCCCGGTATACTGCTGCGTATAGAGAAAGGTGTTGGACCGGGCCCCCAGCCCCCGCACGATCTGCGGCAGAAAAACCATCCCGATACAGGCAGCCAGAAAGCTGTTGACGACCGTCAGTACAAAACCGGCCGTCAGCGTGTGCCTGGCCTTGTCCTCGTCCCCCGCGCCCAGACTCCTGGCGATCAGAGACGAAGCCCCCGTCCCGATCATATTGGAGATCGCGACGGAGACCATCATGACAGGATAGGCCAGATTGACCGCCGCCAACTGGTAATCGTCCCTCATCAGGCCGATGAAATAAGTGTCCACCAGATTGTAGAGCGCCATGATCATCATGCCCGCGATCAGGGGCACTCCCATTTTCACGACCGCCCTGACCGGCTCCTCCCGGCTGAGCGTATAGATCCGCCGGTCCTCCTTCTCCCTCTCCTTCACCTTTTCTGAACTCATGATCTTCTTTACCTTCCCTGAAGTAATGACAAATGCTGTAATTTAACTATCCTATTTTTTTCCAATCTTTCTGTCAAGTGGATGAGGGTTTGCAGGGGGAGGACGAGCCGGGCATGCGCACATCCTTTGGCCAATGCTCCTCTTCGCACAGATGCACTAAGATGTGAATCGTTCGCCGGGAGGGCAATGTCCGAACTCGCATCCCGTGTTGAAGACACGGTCTGCTCAAACAGACGGACAATAAATGCCCGGCTGTGAGAGCCGGGCATTTAGCCCTCCCGTCTTCACGATGTCCCATCAAGTGCATCTAAGTGCTCATCGCAAGCATGGCCGCCAGGATGTGCGCATGCCTCGGCTCTGATTGCGCCTCCCCCTGCAAAGGGGGAAGGTTAGGGGCCGGCCCTTCGGTCCGGGACGTCATTACGGAGCAGTTAGCATGATTGAGAGATAAATGCGGCAGGCAGCCGCACTCATTCTCTTTATTTGCCGGGGGAGCGGGAATCAGGGCCTCAGCGGATCCGTCCCGGCGGACATGATGTGATGAGCGCTGGAGCTTCTTGGCGAAGCGGATGCGGGAGGGCGG
>DGUF01000127.1:0-4827 GCA_002394525.1 Lachnospiraceae bacterium UBA4317
AGAACGAGAAGTCCTTCGCTTCCCGCCTGTATTCTCCCGAGGACGCTCCCTGGGCATATTCGGGCGCCAAGGGCAAGTTCGGCGACACCGCCAACCGCCAGGTCAACACCATCTTTGACCATGACATCTGCCCCGAGTCCAACATGGTCCTGGGCGAGGTCATGAACGACCGCGGCAACTGGTCCGGATATCTGCCTCACAGACATCCCCAGCCCGAGCTCTACTACTTCAAGTTTGACCGTCCGGAAGGCTTCGGCGCCAGCTTCGTCGGCGACGATGTCTTCAAGAGCGTGGACAACAGCTTCTCCGCCATTCCCGGCGGCAGGCTCCATCCCCAGTCCGCAGCTCCCGGCTACCTCATGTACACCTGCTGGATGATCCGTCATCTGCCCGGCAATCCCTGGCTGCAGACCGACCGCTGCGAGGACGACGCCTATGTATGGCTGCACGATGCCAAGATCGTCAACCAGCCCTGGTAAGCTGTAACTGGATTTTGATCTGATATCTTTTTAAATACTTTTTCCATTGAGGGCCCCGCCCTCAGAAAGGATCTAGCATGGCTATTCTGGACAAGAACAAAGTAAAACTCGGTATCGCTCCCATCGGCTGGACCAACGATGATATGCCTGAGCTGGGCAAGGAGAACACCTTCCAGCAGACCATCAGCGAGATGGCTCTGGCAGGCTTCAAGGGCAGCGAAGTCGGCAGCCACTATCCCACCGACAAGGAAGAGCTGAAGAAGGCTCTGGACCTCCGCGACATGGTCATCTGCAACCAGTGGTTCTCCTCCTTCCTGCTGACAAAGCCCTATGAGGAAGTCGAGAAAGAGTTCGTCAAACAGTGCGAGTTCCTGCACTATGTCGGCGCCCGCGTCATCGGCGCTTCCGAGCAGAGCTACAGCATCCAGGGCAAGCCCCAGCCCATCCTGGAGGGCAAGTATGTCATGAACGACGACGAGTGGGAGACCCTGACCAAGGGCCTGAGCAAGCTCGGCAAGGTCGCCAAGGACATGGACATGACCCTGACCTTCCATCACCACATGGGCACAGTCGTCCAGACCGAGGAAGAGATCGACCGCTTCATGGACATGGTTGATCCCAACTATGTATACCTTCTTTTCGACAGCGGCCACTGCAGCTATGCCGACATCGACCCCGTCAAGGTCCTGGGCAAGTACATCAACCGCACCCGCCACATCCACCTCAAGGACCTTCGCCGCAGCGTCGTAGCTGAGGCCCGCGCCAACAAGTGGAGCTTCCTGGAAGGCGTCCGCAAGGGTACCTTCACCGTTCCCGGCGACGGCGATGTCGACTTCGAGCCCATCTTCAAGATCATCCAGGATGCTGGTTATGAAGGCTGGGTAGTCGTCGAGGCCGAGCAGGATCCCGCCCTGGCCAATCCCTTCGAGTATGCCCTCAAGGCCAGAAAGTACATCGCTGAGCACACAGGCCTTTGATTGGTCTGCTATGGGATCCGTCTGTTTTGACGAATGAATCATGACAGACCGGATCAGCTTGACAGAGACAATGATAATGAAAACCGGCCGGAGAAATCACTGAAGTGATTTCTCCGGCGCGGCAGACTATCAGGACTTCAGAAAGGAATTTATAATGGCAAACGTATTACTGGTCCCTCATCAGATTTTTACCGGCGCAGGAGCACTGACCCAGGCAGGTCCTTCCATCGTCACACTTGGAAAAAAGGCCCTGATCGTGACTGATCCCTTCATGATCAAGTTCGGCAACGTTGCCAAGGTCGAGGAAATGCTCAAGGCCAACAATGCTCCCTATGCGATCTTCTCCGATATCACCGGTGAGCCCACCGACAAGATGGTCGAGGCCGGTCTGAAGACATATGCAGACGAAGGCTGTGATTACCTCATCGCCCTCGGCGGCGGCAGCTGCATCGACACCATGAAGGCAATCGCGGTCGTCGCGGCAGGCGGCGGGGCCATCACGGACTATATGGGCCGCATGATCGAAGAGGATGTGGCTCCCATGGTCGCCATCCCCACAACCGCAGGCACAGGCTCCGAGGCAACCCGCGTCACCATCATCGCCGACACAGTGAACCAGGTCAAGATGATGCTGATCGGACCCAGCATCGTTCCTCCCGTGGCAGTCATTGATCCTCAGTTTACCATGACTGCTCCTCCCAGCGTGACCGCCAACACCGGTCTTGACGCTCTGTGCCACTGCATGGAAGCCTATACTTCCCGCCAGGCGCAGCCTCTGACCGATACCTTCGCGCTTTCCGCTGTCAAGCGCATCGTGGCCAACCTCTCCACCTGCTATCATGACGGCCAGAATGTCGAAGCCAGAGCCCAGATGTCCATCGCAGCTCTGGAGGCAGGCATTGCCTTCACAAATGCTTCCGTCACCATCATCCACGGCATGAGCCGTCCGATCGGCGCGCTCTTCCATGTACCGCACGGCACATCCAATGCCATGCTGATCAAGGTCTGCCTGCCCTTCATGCTGAGCGGCTGCTACGATCGTTTCGGCGATCTCGGCAAGGCCATCGGCGTCGCGGCAGACACGGATGATGACAAGACTGCAGCCGAGAAGTTCCAGGCCAAGGTCATGTCCATGGTCGACGAGATGGGTATCCCCACTCCCGCAGAGTTTGGCATTGACAGGGATGCCTTCTTCGCGGTAATCGACAAGATGGCGGACGATGCCCTTACCAGCGGCAGCCCTCAGAACACATGGCATCAGCCGACCAAGGAAGATCTCGTCGAGCTGTACAAGGCTCTCTGGGACTGATCTGAAAAATATAAATGCGGAAGGGAGGCTTCTCTGACTCCGCCGCGCAAAAATCATTAAACAGAGCTCATTCATTACAAATAATAAGGGCATCCGGCTTTTCCGGCCGGGTGCCCTTATTTTTTTTGAACCGGTTAGGATCTGGTCCAGAACTGGTTTGCAACGGTTTGTTTTGAACCGGTTTTGTCCGGTTTTTTCCGCAGCGCCTGATGCGCCGTATGCCTCTTTCCCTGCGCTTTGTTTTTCATCGCGCAGGTTCCGCGGGGGAGCCCTGAATGTGCTCACAGCAGGTCGCTCAGCTTTTTCCCGTAGAAAAAATCATGGACCAGCTTGTCAAATTCCTCCCACATGGGCAGGGTCTGGCAGGCAGCGGCCCGGGGGCACTCCGCGGCGTCAGCCGCCAGGCAGGCGACCGTGGTCATGGAGGCGCTCTCCGTCAGGTCCAGGATCTCCCCGACCGTATATTCCTCCGGCCTGCGGCAGAGCCGGTATCCGCCGCCCTTGCCGCTGGCCCCGCTGACCATCTTTCCCTTCACCAGGTCCTTTACAATGATCTCCAGATATTTTTTGGAGATTCCCTGGCGGTCGGCCACGTCCTTGAGGGGAATATATTTTCCGTCATCATGTTCCGCCAGGTCGATCATGACACGCAGAGCGTAGCGTCCTTTTGTCGAGATCAAAGTGTCACCTCCTCTGAAAAGAGTGAAAAATCTTGTCGATACAAGATTTTTCACCCCAGTGCCTGTGCCGCGGGCCCAGGCACCTGTGATCGCGTTGCGTTGCCGCTCTGGCGAGCGGCATTGTCGGAAAGAATGTGAAGCTGTCAAAGTAATTAACCTATTATAACCTAGGCGAATGGGCGATTCAAGACCCAAAAGGCCGTCTTGCATTTTCTGTCCACATCCGGAGGCGGGTAAATATTATTTGTTTAAAACCTATTGACACGGTAGGCGAATAGGAATATAATCACGACAGTTTCAGCCGGTGCGGTGAAAGCCGGATGAAGATCCGGAACGAAGCACGCAGATAATGCAGAGGTTATTTTTCTGAACATTGACATGATCTGAAAAAATACGGAGACAGGAAAGATGAAGATCTACGCAGACAATGCCGCAACAACAAGAATGAGCAGAACAGCCATTGAGGCCATGCTTCTCTATATGGAAAATGTATACGGGAACCCGTCCAGCCTCTATTCGATCGGGCAGGAGGCCAAGGAGGCCCTGGAGCAGGCACGCGAGGAGGTCGCGGCTGTGATCCACGCGGACCCGAAGGAGATCCTCTTTACCTCCGGCGGGAGCGAAGCCGACAACCAGGCCCTGCGGTCTGCTGCGGAGATCGGAAAGAGAAAGGGCAAAAAGCACATCATTTCCTCCGCGTTTGAGCACCATGCCATCCTCCACACCCTGCAGCGGCTGGAGAAGGAAGGATTCGAGGTGACTCTTCTTCCGGTCCATGAGAACGGCATCGTCGATGTCGGGGAGCTGGAGGCGGCGATCCGGGAGGACACCTGCCTGGTCACGATCATGACCGCCAACAATGAGATCGGGACCATCCAGCCGGTCGCGGAGATCGGGGCGGTCTGTAAGAAGCGCGGAGTCCTCTTCCACACGGATGCGGTCCAGGCCGTCGGCCATCTGCCCATCGACGTAAAGGCCATGAACATCGATATGCTGTCCGCATCGGCCCATAAATTCCACGGCCCCAAGGGCGTCGGCTTCCTCTATGCGAGGAAGGGGATTGCCCTGACCAACCTGATCGAGGGCGGAGCCCAGGAGAAGGGCAAAAGGGCAGGCACCGAGAATGTCCCCGGGATCATGGCTATGGCAGCCGCGCTCAAAGAGGCGGCGGCCAACCTGGAGAAGAACGCTGACCACCAGAGGGCCCTCAGGGACCGCCTGATCAAAGGCCTCCTGGAGATCCCCCACTCGGCCCTGAACGGAGATGCCGAAAAGAGGCTGCCCGGCAACGCCAACTTCTGCTTCGAGGGGATCGAGGGCGAATCCCTCCTCCTCCTTCTGGACGACAAGGGCATCAGCGCCTCCTCCGGCAGCGCCTGCAC
>DGUF01000127.1:4906-5351 GCA_002394525.1 Lachnospiraceae bacterium UBA4317
GATCCCAGCCACGTGCTCCTGGCCATCGGCCGCGTCCACGATGTGGCCCACGGGTCCCTGCGCCTGAGCCTGGGCGAGGAGATCACGGAGGAAGAGGTGGATTATCTGATCAGGTCCGTGAAGGAAGTCGTCGAGTACCTGCGGAGCTTCTCCCCTGTGTGGAGAGACCTGATGGCAGGCAAGACACCTTTTATCCTTTAAAAAAGATCCTGAAAACAGACTTTGTTAAATCTGAAGAAAGGCTCTGCGATAAAAGAAAAACATCGCTGATGGAATATTTTCAGCGCGTGCGCTGATGCATAGATAGAAGGAGAAAAATCATGGCACTCTACAGTGAAAAGGTAATGGACCACTTCCGCAATCCCCGCAATGTCGGCGTCATCGAGGACGCCAATGCCATCGGGGAGGTCGGCAACGCCAAATGCGGCGATATCATGAAGATGTA
>DGUF01000267.1:0-6537 GCA_002394525.1 Lachnospiraceae bacterium UBA4317
CATCCTGTCCGCGCATGGCTCATTGCTAACGCGCAAAAAGGCGCACGGGAATAAACATCCCCCGGCGCCTTTGCCCTGGACTAAGATAATCAAACGTGATTTTCTACATATTATTTCGCCTTTCAGCAAATGTCAAGTCAGCTCCGGATAGGGTCTCCACCGGCCCGCGGGATTGTTAAGAAACATTCTAATCTTTTTTTAATAATAGGGTCTTAAAATAGAATCACGCAATATGGTGTGGAGCTTTTTGATTTCCCGACTTTTTGTGACGGATATACGTAACACTGTCGTCAACACGCAGATAAAGAAAAGGAGGAAAAATATGAAAAAGGTACTTGGGCGCATAACTTCGCTCCTCATGGCAGCCATTCTGCTGACAGGCTTTGCCCCTGCCCTGAACGCCGAGGCCGCCCTGGCAAAGCCCGGAAACTGCCGCTTCGTCAGGTGGGTTGAGAAGGATGATTTCGATGACTGCGTCATCCAGTGGAACAAGGTGACCGGCGCTGACGGCTACCAGACCCTGGTCTGCTGGACCAACGGCAGCCACGCCCGCTACAAGAACTGGGGCAAGACCACTACCCGGGCCACGCTCAGAGACCTCGAGGACGATCATGTCGCCCAGGTCAAGGTCCGCGCCTTCAAAAACACATCCAAGGGCAAATCTTATGGCCCCTGGTCCAACATCGCCTTCATCACCCCCTCTCCCGATGACTACTCCGTGAAGGTGGTGAGTTCAAATGCCAATAACCTGCAGATGAGGATCACCTGGGACATCATCTACGGATGCAACGGCTACAACGTCTTTCTGACCACCAATCCCAAAGGAACCTGGGTCTGGAACCAGTCCACCTCCACCAGTGCAACCTCCCGCACCGCAGATGTCAAAAAATACCGCGGCGCCAACCTGAAAAAGTATACCAACTATTACTTCCGGATCGTGACCCGGCGCAGACATAACGGTGTCTTCTGCACCGTCCCCGTGCCCTCGGCCAGCTACTACACCGGAACCTTCCGCTTCCAATAATAAATGATGATGCGGGGCACAAATTGACCTGATTGAAAATCAGCCGCAAGAGATGAAACCTGTCATCTCTTGCGGCTGCTTTATCATCTGATATGTCCACAGGCGCCCGGCCTGTGAGCGGTCACTTCCGTTCTATTATAGGACTCTGCCTCTGTTTATGGCGGGCAGGCTATAACAGACTCTGCTTTATATAATTTCAATTTATATGATTTCAAACTGAACAGCAGATCTGTTTTTTGATATTCAGGCCGGAGCCTGAGCATTAATCAAAATCCTTGTCAACCTTCAGAATAGCGCCGTTCTTGGGATCAATGTCATACTCATATTCGATGCCGTTGTGGAAGAACTCCACCTCGTAGACCAGGCCGCCGTCCTCATGATCGATCTTGGCCTTTTTCATCATGACATCATCCTTTTTCAGATTAGCGTGTTTCAGTGCAGCTTCAATGGCCTCGTCCGGTGTGATCTGGCCGCCTGCTACCTGCTCAAGAGCCTGCTCGTTCAGTTTGTTAAGATCACTCATTTTGTACCTCCTTTGATGATTGATGCTGCGGATAAATATCCGATTGACTTTATCTGTCTTCCATTGTAATACTTCTCTATCACAAAAGTGTCACAAATTCAAACATTTTACTTCGTTTTAACATAAAAAATCCCTTCTGCATCTCTATTCATGCGAAGAAAAATGTTTATGGCAATGGAACCAACCTGTCTGAGCGCGGCCTCCCGCAAACAGGCATAGAGAGACGGAACAGGCATAGAGGGCTGCAACCCTTATAGGTAAAATGCCGTTCCGTAAAAAATGACCGTTCTGTCAAAAAATACCGGACCGGCAAAAAAGACTATGTCCGTCCTTGAAAAAACCGATTGCTTTTTCGAAAAACAGATGCTAGACTGTCTGTAAACCGTTGACGAAGAGTGAGTAGGCTGGATCATGATCCTCCCAGAGAGCTGTGGATGGTGGGAGCACGGCAGGTGATGAGCAGTTGAATGGACTTCCGAGGGCGAGCAGAAAGACTGTCTGGTATATTCATGAGATCACAGACAGCCCGTGTATGCGAGACGGAGACGGCACTCCGTGAAAAACAGCAGGCGTATGTCAGTACGCGCAGAGTGGGTATTTTTTACCAGGCCGGGTGGCACCGCAGGTTTATGGAACCTGTCCCAGCATTGAGACATGCAGGGACGGGTTTTTTGTTTTTATAAAAAAAGGAGAGATTATGGAAGGCTACAGCATGTATTTTCCCTGCTACACGATCGGACACGATGTATATGAAAAGGTAGGAAAGGTCTGCAGGGACTACGGAACCAGCGCCGTGATCATCGGCGGGCACAAGGCCCTGGCGGCCGCGCAGGAAAAACTGGAGCGGGCCTGCCGGGAGGGCGGCATCTCGATCACCGGCGTCCTCTGGTACGGCGGCGAGTGCTCCTATGAAAATATGGAAATGCTGGCGGCCGCTCCGGCCGTCCGGGAGGCAAAGCTCCTGTTTGCCGTCGGCGGCGGCAAGGTCACCGACACGGTCAAGGCCCTGGGCGAAGAGATCAACAAGGCCGTCTTCGCCTTTCCGACGATCACCTCCAACTGCGCCGGCTGCACCAGCGTCTCCATCATGTACCACCCGGACGGAAGCTTTCTCAGGCCCTTTTTCATCACCAGGCCGCCCCTTCACACCTTCCTGGACCTGGACATCATTGCCGACGCTCCCTCCCGCTATATGTGGGCGGGCATGGGGGACACCTACGCCAAGTTTTTCGAGGCGGACATGTCCTCCCGGGGCGAGGAACTCAGCCACTATGTGGGCCTGGGCGTGACGATCAGCCGCATGTGCCTGGATCCCGTCCTCAAATACGGGGAACAGGCGCTCAGAGACAATGAGGCAGGAATTGCCTCTTCCGCCCTGGAAAACATCGTCCTGGCCATCAATGTGACGACTGCCCTGACCTCGATCCTGGTCACCAAGGACAAGATCATCGACTACAACACGGGCCTGGCCCACGCCATCAACTACGGCCTGACCTCCTATCCGGAGGTGGAGCACAAGCACCTGCACGGAGAGATCGTGTCCTTCGGCGTCCTGGCCCTGCTCCTGATCGAGTCCCAGATCGACACGTCCTACAGGCAGGTCTTTGACCGCATGCTGGCCTTCAGCCGGTCCGTGGGACTGCCGGTCCGCCTGGAGGACCTGGGCCTGACAGAGGCAGACACCGACGCGGTTATCGACAAGGCCCTGGCCATGCCGGACATCGACCACAACCCCTATCCCATCACCCGCGAAATGCTGGTCCGTGCCTTCGCGGACCTTCGTGCCGCAGCGGCGCGGTAAGGATCCGTCAGTAATAAGGATCCGTCAACAATAGGGATCCGTCATAAAAAGCTCTGAACCTGCAGGATCATCAGATTCAAAATATAAGGAGGAAACCATGTCAACCAATAAAAAGACACCCGCATCCCTGATCATGGGCGTGGCCTTTGTCTGGTTCACGACCCACTTCGGCGGCGGCTTTGCGTCCGGCGCCCAGCTCTATTCCTATTATCTGCGGTTCGGGATCTGGTGTCTGATCATGCCGGTCCTGGCCATGGCCTACAACGCCTTCTTTTTCAGCTACTGTCTGCGCTATGCCAGAAAGCATGAGGTCTACGATTACCGGTCCTACAACAACAGCTTCTACGGCAGGTTTGCGCCGGTCTTCTCCAACCTCTTTGAATTTCTCTACATCGTTGTCATGTGCGTGGCCCCGGCCGTTGCCTTTGCCACGGGCGGCGCGACGCTGAGCCAGGTCACGGGACTCCCCTACCTGGTCTGCACTCTGCTGATCGGTATCTTTATCTTCATCGTGGCCATCTTCGGGACCGACCTGGTCCGCAGGGTCTCCTCGGTCCTGTCCATCGTCATCATCGTCAGCCTGATCGCCGTCTATGTCCCCAACATCCTGACCAACCTGGCCGGGATCCGCGATGCCGCGGCCGCCATGCAGGCGGAGCCGGTCCCCTTCACAAAGGCCCTCTACTCGGCCTTCCTCTACGGGACCTTCCAGCTCTGCAACGTCGCCGTCTTTGTCCAGCACGGCAAGGTCTTTGAAAAGCCAAAGGACGCCGGAAAGAGCATGCTGATCGGCTGGATCATCAATTCCGCCCTCATGGTCATCGTCGTCCTGGGCCTGATGAGCGTTTACACCGATCCCGATATGACGTCCGCCTCCGTCCCCACCCTCTTCATGGTCCAGCAGGGTGTCGGCGCCGCGGTCCTGACCCCCCTGATCTCCGTCCTGATCATCCTGGGCGCCGTGACCACGGCCGTCAACATGGTGGCCGCCATGGTCCGCCGCATCGGCAACGCGATCGAGTCACCGGAGGAGAAGGCAAAGACCGACCTCGGCCAGCCGATCCTCAAGACCGTCATCATCGCCCTCTGCTGCTGCCTGGTGGACTTCGGCATCGCCCAGTTCGGCCTCCTGACCCTGATCCAGAGGGCCTACTCCACCATCGCCTATCTGGCGATCCCGGTCATCCTGATCCCCTACATCATTCATATGATCGTCACACGCTTTGACACAAAGAGCGCCTGATGCCTGAATCGAAAAAACGCAGGCGGTCTCCCGGCAGACCCCTGCGTTTCGCAAAAACATTTATACTTCATCGCGGGCACAGACCCGGCTCGAAAGGACTATTACTGCTATGGAATACAGAACTGCTGCCCTGATCGGGGCCGGCGCCGTCGGCGCCTTTTTCATCAACGGACTCACCGAAGTCCTGGGAGACAATTTCTGCGTGATCGCCAAAGGAGAACGGGCGGACCGCCTGCGCCGGGAGGGCCTTGTCATCAACGGCCGGCAGGTGGTCCCTGCCGTCTGCTCCCCGGAGGAGGCCGCCGGCGCGGACCTCATCCTGGTCGCCACCAAGTACAGCGGCCTGCCGGAGATCCTGGACAACCTGCGCCATATGACCGCCCCCCACACCACGATCGTCAGCGCCCTCAACGGCGTCGACAGTGAGGAGATCATCGCCCGGACTGTCGATGGATCACATATTTTGAACGCCTATATGATCATCCAGTCCACCCGGGTCGGAAACCGGATCGATTACAACCTGGACGCAAAGGGCCTGATCTTCGGCGAAAAGAACACACCGGAAAAGACACCCAGGGCAGAGGCCCTGGACCGGCTGCTGACGCAGGCCGGCATCAATCACCGCTTCTCCCCGGAGATCTGCAGGGAGCAGTGGCAGAAATTCTCCCTCAACATCAGCAACAACCTTCCCCAGGCCATCTTTGGTGTGGGCTATGAGGCCTATGTCGACAGCCCCCACCTGCGCTATATCCACGACCGCCTCTTCGAGGAGGCTATCCTGGTCGCCGCCGCCTACGGCTACAATGTCCAGTATGACGAGAACCGCCCCGGCCGCGTCCGCCCGGATGCCCGCTTCTCCACCCTGCAGGACATCGACGCCGGCCGGCCCACGGAGATCGACATGTTCGCCGGCGTCCTGATGGAAAAGGCAAAGGCCGCCGGGATCGAGGTTCCCTTCACCACCTATACCTACCACGCCATCCGCGTCCTGGAGGAAAAAAACGAGGGAAAGATCTGCTGATTCCAGGAGACAAAGGGGACTTAGTCAAACTGTTACCTCCCCAATGACCCGCGCACCGTCCTTCATACCATGAAAAAGAGCCCTTCGCTGCTGACGGCGAGGGCTCTTTTTGATATCCTGTATTATTATCGCAATAGCTGCAGTCCCGGTTTATTCTTCATCGAACAATACCCGTGACTTCAGTCATGGGATACACGCGCAAAAGAGAAACCCACTTCAACGCGGGTACAATCCCGCGATAAAGAATCACTCTCCGCAGCAAACCAAAGGTTTGCCGGATGCCCCCGCAGTCTTAAATCACAGCATTGACCGCGATCCCGGTCAGCAGCGCGAAGACCATGACAAAAATGATGTAGAGGGCAAACCGCCTCCAGCCCATGGCGATCTTGAGGGCACCAAGGTTGGTGATCTTGGTCGCCGGCCCCGTGATCATAAAGGCGGCCGCGCTGCCCAGGCTCATCCCGCTCCAGAGCCACTCCTGCAAAAGGGGGATGGTGCCGCCTCCGCAGGCATAGAGGGGGACACCGACCGTGGCGGCCATCAGGATCCCCCAGGCCTCGTTTCCGCCAAAGACATTCACCATCAGGTCCTGCGGGACATAGCGCTGAAAGAGGGCAGACAAAAGGATGCCGGCCAGAAAATAGGGGCCCGTCGCCTTTAGATTTCTCCCGAAGTTGAGAATGTAGCGGATCAGGAGGTTGGGATGGGTATCATGACTCTCCCGCTCCTGAAAACCTGTAAAATCAAAAAACTCCCCGTCCCTGTAAAAGAAAAAGATGAGCAGGCCGGCGGCGCAGCCGCAGACAAAGCAGCTGATGATGCGGACCGCCAGGGCCTTCCTTCCAAGTGCCGCGCTGTAGATGATGAGCTGGGGATTGAGCAGGATCGACGCCATCATAAAGGCCGCCAGCCAGTCCTCCCGCAT
>DGUF01000267.1:6620-6758 GCA_002394525.1 Lachnospiraceae bacterium UBA4317
CGATGGGGATGGTCCCGTACATGCATAAGGGGGAGACAATGCCCAGAAGGCAGGCCGGGATGATCCCGAACAGGCCCAGCCTCTTTCCCTGCATGCGGGCGAAGGTCCCGTGGATCCGATCTTTAGCGAAGACGGAGA
>DGUF01000267.1:6821-7146 GCA_002394525.1 Lachnospiraceae bacterium UBA4317
CAAAGACCCGATGGCCATGCCCAGGATCCAGTAGGAAAAGATCTGGCGCAGCTGCAGCTCAAAGTAGTACCAGATGTAGACCAGTTCGCGGTGCAGGATCCGGCCAGGATCAAGGGCAGTCACAGGAACCTGCGCAGGGAGAACCTGCGCCAGGACCATAGAATGGTTTATAAAGCCTTCCATAACTTTCATCTAACTGACGAATCTCTCAAATTACTCTCTCACATTACTTATCTATATTGACCAGCTGATAGGTACGGCTCCCCAGGCCGATCTCCTCGCCGTGCTCCAGGGCATGGATGCCGTGGCGGGATTCCATGCGCTC
>DGUF01000168.1:0-2842 GCA_002394525.1 Lachnospiraceae bacterium UBA4317
AGCCCTGCCTGAGATCCAGGCCTGACCGGGAGCGCAGGACAGGACAGAGCCGGCAGCTTTTGGCATTTACAGGAAGATCAGGCTTTGCGGAGAGAAAAATATGTCGCTTGACAGCTACACAAATTTTGCCAGTGTCTATGACACATTTATGGATCAGGAGCCCTATGGGCTCTGGGCGGACCGCATCTGCGCCCTCCTGGAGCAGTACGGGCTCAGGGCCGGGAGCGCGGAGGAGGCTGGGATCGTCGTCGATCTGGGCTGCGGCACAGGGAAGCTGACGGAGCTCCTGGCGGCCCGGGGCTATGATATGATCGGGATCGACCTGTCCGAGGATATGCTGGCCATCGCCCAGGACAGGAAGGAGGCCTCCGGCCATGACATCCTCTATTCCCTGCAGGATATGCGGGACTTTGAGCTCTACGGCGCCGCCGGGGCCATGGTCAGCGCCGGGGACAGCATCAACTATCTGCTGGAGGAGGAAGGCCTGGAGGACATGTTCCGCTGCGTCTTTCGGGGCCTCCTGCCCGGAGGGGTCTTTGTCTTTGACTTCAAGACCATCCATCTCTACCGGGACCTGATCGGGGACAGGACCATCGCGGAGGACCGGGGGACCTGCGCCTTTATCTGGGACAACAGCTATGACCCCGGGACCGGGATCAACGAATACGCCCTCACGATCTTTGTGGCGGCTCAGCAGGATCCCCCGGAGGCCGGGCATCCGTCGCCGGATGAGATTCCTTCATCGGATGAACATTCTTCATCAGATGAGCTCTCTCCATCGGAGGACCTTCCCCTGCCGGACCAGACGGACTTCTGTGAAGACTCATCCCGGGAGCCGGTCGTGACCATCCCCCCGGCCGGGACCCTCTATAAGCGCTTTGATGAACTCCACTATCAGCGGGGCTATGAGCCGGACCAGCTGCAGCGGGCCGCCCGAAAGGCCGGCCTGGAGTGGGTCACCATGCAGGACGTGGAGACGGGTCTGGAGCCCGGCGGGGACACCGTCCGGATCCTGGCAGTCGTCCGCAGACCCCTGTAAAAAACAGCCCCTGTAAAAAAAACGCCGCCTGTAAAAAGGGCAGTTGTAAAAATAAGGACCCCTGTAAAAAAACGGGACTCTGTAAAAAGCGGAGCCTCTGCAAAAACAGAAGACCTGCAATAAAAGATCTTGTAAACCGTATTCCTGTAAGGACGAGAACCTGTCAGGAAGTAAAAAAGGAAGGAGTCAGACAGGAATGAATCTCCGTTTTACCAAAATGGAAGGCTGCGGCAACGACTACGTCTATATCAGCGGATTTGACCATGTGATCGATCCGGAGAAAAAGCCTGAGATCGTCAGAAGGCTCAGCGACCGCCACTTCGGGATCGGCGGCGACGGTGTCATCTTTATCAATCCGTCCCAGATCGCTGATTTTGAGATGGAGATGTGGAATGCCGACGGGACAAGAGGTGAGATGTGCGGCAACGGCATCCGCTGTGTCGGCAAGTTTGTCTACGACAAGGGAATGACCGACCAGAAGGAGATCACGGTCGAGAGCTTCGGAAAAATCAAGTACCTGACCCTCTTTACCGGAGAGGAAGGATCTGACGGACCGCAGGCGGACGCCGGCGAAAGCCAGGACAAGGAGGCCAGGGCAGAGGTCACATCTGTCCGCGTCAACATGGGAGAGCCGATCCTGGAAGCCAGACAAATCCCTGTTTCCGCCGGAACCTCCCCGGTCGTCTGCGCCCCCATCCACACGGAGGCGGGCGATTTTGAGATGACCTGCGTCTCCATGGGAAATCCCCATGCGGTCGTCTATATCGATGACACGGATGGCCTGGAGATCGAGAAGGTCGGGCCTTATTTTGAAAACCACGAGCGCTTTCCCAACCGGACCAACACGGAGTTCGTCCAGATCCTGGACAAGGGCCATGTGAAAATGAGGGTCTGGGAGCGCGGTTCGGGAGAGACCCTGGCCTGCGGAACGGGCTGTTGCGCCGTCTGTGTGGCGGGCGTCCTGGCCGGCTTTACGGATCCCCGTCTGGAGGTCCAGGTCCTGGGCGGGAAACTCCTCATCGAGTGGGACCCGGAGGACAACCTCGTCTGGATGACCGGCCCCGCGACGACTGTTTTCGAAGGAAACATCGAGATCTGACCGGGTCTGTGTTCACGCTTTTCATCTGAACGCTGAAGACCCTTGAACCCGGGTTTTCAGGCGGCTCCGGACTGAAAAGAAAAATGGAAAAACAGGCTCCGGCATGGTAGTATAACTATACTATATTGTAACTGCGCGGATTTACAGAAGGACAGGAGGTAGCACATGTCTGACGTAAAAATGACCCCCAATGCCGTCCCGGGGACGGGCGGAGAGAAGTATATTCCCTATGAGGAGAGGACGGGAAATGAATCGATCGTTTATTTCACCCGTGACCTGTCTCCCGAGGGCCTGCAGAAGATCTACAACAAGGTCAACGGCAATATCGACGGAAAGGTAGCCATCAAGCTCCACACCGGTGAGAAGGACGGCCCCAATATCATCCCCAGGCCCTGGGTCAAACACCTGGTTGAGACCCAGCCCGAGCTCAGGGACGCGGTGATCGTGGACACCAATACCTTTTATCCCGGTGACCGCGACAGCACTGAAAAGCACCGCGAGACCATCAAACACAACGGCTGGACCTTCTGCCCGGTCGATATCATGGACGAGGAGGGGACAG
This sequence comes from Lachnospiraceae bacterium UBA4317, assembly GCA_002394525.1. The sequence goes on from DGUF01000168.1 coordinate 2,701, forward strand.
CCATGCTCCCCGTCAAGGGCGCCAAGTGGATCTCCGAGATCTCTGTCGGCAGCCACCTGCTCAACTATGATTCCATGTTTGTCCTGACCCACTTTAAGGGCCATGTCATGGGCGGCTTCGGCGGTTCCAACAAGAACATCGG
>DGUF01000168.1:2897-3462 GCA_002394525.1 Lachnospiraceae bacterium UBA4317
AACATCGGCATCGGCTGCGCGGACGCCCTCGTCGGCAAAGCTCAGATCCACACCAGGACCGGCAAGTTCAACCACTGGGACATCGCCCAGGAGGAGCTCATGGAGCGCATGGCGGAGTCCTCCAAGGGAACCGTTGACCACTTCGGAAAGAAGATCACCTTTGTCAATGTCCTCCGCAATATGTCTGTCTCCTGTGACTGCGAGGGCACCGCGGCGGCTCCCGTCGTCACTCCTAACATCGGGATCGTGGCCTCGACGGATATCCTGGCAGCGGATGCCGCTTCCGTGGACCTTGTCTTTGCCCTCAAGGATGAGGATCACAAGGACCTGGTCAAGCGCATGACCAGCCGCCACGGCCTGCGCCAGCTGTCCTACATGAAGGAGCTGGGCATGGGCAATGACCGCTACATCATGATCGACATCGACAACGGCGACGTCCTGATCTGCCCCAAAGAGGCCGTCAAGGATGTCAAGCCCTTCACAGCCGAATAAATTCCAGACCCGCTCGTGAGTCCGCTCGTGAGTCCGGCGTGCCGCATTCGCGCGCATCCTGGCGGGTGCCCGG
>DGUF01000168.1:3568-5081 GCA_002394525.1 Lachnospiraceae bacterium UBA4317
CTTGAAAAAATGAGAATACAAAAACCCCGGCCGCTTCCGGACAGAACCTGGAAGCGGCCGGGGGTTTGTTTTTCAGACGATGATCATTTTGCGGTCATCTGTCTGCATAAAACGAAGAGATCATTCCGCGACAGAGTACTGGTCGCCGAGCTCTGCGACTCTGTTGGCCTTGAGCAGCTTGTCGATCTCAGCGTTGAGGGCGTTGAGGAGCTCTGTGTTGCCCTTCTTGACGGCGATGGCATATTCCTCGGATGCGAACTGCTCGTTGTCCTCAACAATCTTGAGGCCGGGGTTGTCGGTCACATACTTCTGAGCGGTGGCGGAGTCGATAACGACGACGTCGGCCTTGCCGTTCATGAGCTCGAGGATGGCATCCGTTCCCTTCTTGAAGGAGTCGTAGCTGTAGCCCAGATCCTTGACACAGATCTCACCGGTATAGCCCTGGATGACTGCGATCTTCTTGTCGGCCATATCGGTCGCCTTCTGGATATCGGAGTCCTCCTTGACGATCATGACCTGGGTCGCGGTGTAGTAGGGAGTTGTGAAATCAACAGACTGCTTGCGCTCCTCCGTGACAGTCATGCCGGCGATAACGGCGTCGATCTGGCCGTTCTGCAGGGCGATCAGGAGAGAGTCAAACTCGATGTTGTTGATGACGGGCTCTGCGCCGAGGTTGTCGCAGATCTCCTTGGCGATGGCCATATCGATTCCGTCGAACTCACCGATCACGCCGCCGGTGGAGGAGACGAACTCGAAGGGAGGGAACTCGGCATTGGTGCCGAAGGTGATCTTGTCGAACTGGGCTGTGCCCTGTGCGGCGCCGGTATCGCCGGCTGCGGCAGCGTCGGTGGTCTCTTCAGCCTTTTTGTCCTCGGCGGGAGCAGCGGAAGAGGAGCTGCCTCCACAGGCGGCCAGAGAAGCGGCCATGCCCATTGCCAGTAAGATTGCAAGTGCTTTTTTCATAACCTTCATAACTTTTCCTCTTTGTACAAATGTACTTTTGTGTAAAGATTGACAGTGTCTGCCCGCGGCCGGAAAAACCGCCCGGCAGGCATTTTACAGTATATACCGGAGGCAGCGGAAGCTGGCCGGATCAGTTGAGGGCTGTCCCGTGCCCCCGCAGTCAGGTGCGGGAAGGGCGGGAGAGCCGGAAAGGAAGATCCGGGACGGAATCCGGTGTCCGGCAGTCTTAAGGCGCTTAAGAGCGCTCCTAAAACCGGATGAAAGAGCGGTGCAGGATCATGGAAAGATCAGGAAAACCGTCCGGCTGCGCCGCATGAGGATGCCCTTTTTACAGGACCTTGCTGAGGAAGCTCTTTGTCCTCTCGTTCCGGGCGTTGGTGAAGATCTGCTCGGGAGTTCCCTCCTCCACGATGTTGCCGCCGTCCATGAAGAGGACGCGGGTGCCGACCTCGCGGGCGAAGCCCATCTCGTGGGTGACGACGACCATGGTCATGCCGGACTTGGCCAGGTTCTTCATGAGGTCGAGGACCTCGCCGACCATCTCGGGGTC
>DGUF01000168.1:5147-7487 GCA_002394525.1 Lachnospiraceae bacterium UBA4317
AGGTGGGCTCGTCAAAGAGCATGATCTCGGGCTGCATGGCCAGGGCTCTGGCGATCGCGATCCTCTGCTTCTGGCCGCCGGAAAGCTGGACCGGGTAGCTGTCGGCCTTGTCCGGGAGCCCGACCTTTTCAAGCAGCTCCATGGCGAGCTTCTCGGCGCCGGCCTTGTCGGCCTTGCCCAGGCGGATGGGGGCCAGCGTGATGTTCTCCAGGACGGTCTTGTGAGGAAAGAGATTGAAGTGCTGGAAGACCATGCCCATTTTCTGGCGGAGCAGGTTGACATCGGTCTTGGGGTCATTGATCATCTCTCCGTCGATGTAGACCTCGCCCTTGGTCGGGACCTCAAGCATGTTGAGACAGCGAATCAGGGTGCTCTTGCCGGACCCGGACGGCCCGATGACGACCACGACCTCTCCCTGCTCGATCTCCAGATCGATGCCCTTCAGAACTTCCAGGTCCCCGAAATTTTTGTGAAGATTTTTTACGCTGATCATATCATTCCTCTTTATATTTGTTGAAGATCCGCCCCTTTTCGGATCAGAACAGGATCAGAAGGCGGATCTTAGATGATCTCATTTCAACAGCCGGCGGGCGCGCCCCGACGGACTCCTCCGGGATTCCGGAGAAACATGGGGCCTCAGCGCTTGTCCGATCTGCGCAGGTTGGCCTCCACCCTTCCGAACAGGATCGTGAGGATCTTGATCAGGGTGAAATAGATCACGGCCGTGGCGATCAGGGGCATGAAGGCCTCAAAGGTGGCGCTCTTGATGAAGTCGCCGGCCTTCTGCAGGTCCATCAGGCCGACGTAACCTACGATGGCGGTCTCCTTGATCAGGACGATGAACTCGTTGCACAGGGAAGGGAAGATGTTTTTGACGGCCTGCGGGATGACGATATCCTGCATGGTCTGGCGGGCGCTCAGGCCCAGGGACCGGCCGGCCTCCGTCTGTCCCTTGTCCACGGACAGGATGCCGCCGCGGATGATCTCGGATACATAGGCGCCGGAATTGATTCCGAAGGCGATCGAGGCGATGATCCACTTGGGCAGGGGAACGGTCGCGAAGATGACGAAATATATGATCATCAGCTGGGTCACGGAAGGCGTGCCGCGGATGACATCCGTGTAGACCTTGGCGATCGTGCGGAAGACCTTGTTGGAGGAGAGGGCGCAGAAGGCGATCAGAAGTCCGATCAGACAGCCGATGATGACTGCCAGAAGGGAGGTCTCGATCGTGACGCCGAATCCTCTGATCAAAAGCATGTACCTATCCTCAGTGATAAAGCACATGGTAAATTTTTCAACGACGGATGCCCACCAGGAAGACATATGTTAACCCCCGAATAAAGAATTGATTGGCCGCGGCCCAGCAGGGCTGTCCACAAGCCTGAATAATATGCATGATTTCCGCAAAACATCTATATTATATTCATTTCAGGCACAACCTGCAATAGCTTTATTGCAGGCTTGAAATCCGCCTCCGCCCAGCCTCCAGGTCCCGGGGATTTCCGCGGGCTCCTTATAAGTGTTTTTTATGGGGGACCCCTGCCCGATAGACGGTTTTTTCATGGACAAAACGGGCACAAAATGGTAAGGTATTAACGTTTCCCTTATCCGGAAAAACGAAACACAGAGGGCATAAGAGCGCCCTTGTAGAAAGGCGGTATGAATATGAGTTTACTGAAGCAGTGGCGCGATAAGGCTTATGACGAGTCAGCAAACAGAGGTGATCTTCAGAGACTCTGGGCGGATTATTTTGAAAAGGAAAAGAATATCTACGCAGAGCTTCTGAAAAATCCCGATGAGGAAGTCAAGGGCACGGTCAAGGGCCTGGCGGAAAAATACGGGGTCGACATCATGATCATGGTCGGCTTCCTGGACGGCATCAACGACAGCCTCAAGACCCCCAACCCCATCGAGGAGATGGACGAGGACACAGAGGTCTCTCTGGGCTTTGACAAGGAGCTTCTGTTTAAGAACATGGTCGCGGCCGGTGCCGACTGGCTCTACGGCCTCGAGGAGTGGGAGCCCATCTTTGACGAGGAGACCCGCAAGCGCCTCTATCACGAGCAGAAGGCCTCCGGCACCATCAAAAAGGCCAAGAAGATCTACCCCAACGATCCCTGCCCCTGCGGCTCCGGCAAGAAGTACAAGAAGTGCCACGGCAAAAACGGCGCCAACCGCTACGAGGCATAAGAGGGCGGTACAGGCAGCTGTCCCGCAGTGACCGGAAAAGAAAGAGCTTCTTTCCAGGAGGTCCTGTCTGAATGCAGCCTGAATGTATGTGAAAAAAGAGCAGCAGACCATCCCGTAAAAGGGACGTCTGCAGCTCTTTTTTTATCG
>DGUF01000069.1 GCA_002394525.1 Lachnospiraceae bacterium UBA4317
CCGTCACCGACTACCAGAAGCCCGAGGAGACCGGCCTGCCCAAGGCCAACGTCCTCTCCTATGTCCTTGAGGACGGCGCCAAGGTCATGGTCCGCCCCTCCGGCACCGAGCCCAAGATCAAGGCCTACTACACCACCCTGGGCAAGGACCTCGCCGCCGCACGCGCGGAGAAGGACGCCCTCTCCGAGGCCATCCAGCCCATCTTTGAATAATGTGACAGGGGGACAGGCACTGTGTCACTTTAAAGTGCAGCGCCCATGACAGGGGGACAGGTACTGTGTCACAAAATAGTGCGGCGCCCGTCTAAATGACAGTCCCATCCTATATCAGAAAAAAACTCCCGCACCGGCCAGGCAGGCTGGTGCGGGAGTTTTTTAATGGTCAGAGCGGCAGCAGCTGAAGTGCAATGCCCAGCAGACAGAGCATGCCGCCTCCAAGGGCATAGGCCTTGTCACTGGGCTCCACGCCCCAGTTCCGGCCGGTGATATAGCCGCCCACGGCAAAGGCCGCGGAGATGATAAAGACCGCGCCGACCAGCAGGGGCAGGCGCAGACAGAGGATCCCGCAGGCAATGCCCGCAAAAAAGCCATGGACGCAGAGGTGCAGGGCCAGAAGGACATCCGCCCGGATATCCACCTCTTCCATCCTGTGCTCCAGAAAGGTCTTTTTGCGGAAGGCCAGAAAGAGCATGCGGATCCCGATCGCCGCGAAGATGGCCCCCGCCAGGACGTGGATCCAGAAGGGACTGCGGTCCCTCTCCATCTCAAATCGGAGGATCCACCTGCCGATCCCGTATCCGGCCAGGGAAGCGATCAGCTCCAGGCCGGCCCAGATCGAGGCCATGGCCGCGGTCCTGCCGTCAAAGCGGACCAGGTTGGCCCCCCTCTGGACCACGACCCCGTAGATGCCCAGCGCGAGCGAGACGGAAATCAGTATGATAAAAAAAGTATGTGTATTCATTGTACAACCTGCAAGATTTTTCACTCTTCTTCCGTCTCGATGCTGTCGGTCTTGATGATAAAGCGGACATTGTTGTCCTCATTGTCAAGCGCTCCGCTGAAGGTCTTGTAGGTCCCGGCGGCGTCCTTGATCTCCATCAGGCTGTCATCGAGGGACTTGATATTGGTCCTGTAGATGTCCGCCAGCTTGCGGATTCCTTCGTCGCGGAAGCGGAGCACGCCGTCGTTGAGCTCAACGCAGCCGTCCAGCATCTCCTGCATGCCGTCCACGAACTCGCCGACGCCATCCACCAGCTGGCCCGTGCCGTCCTTGAGCTTGGGAGAATTCTTGCTGAGCTCATGCGTTCCGTTCGCCAGGGTCTTTGATCCCTTGGCGATCTCCTCCGCGCCCAGCATATATTTCTTCAGTCCGTCATCCAGGGTCGAGATACCCTTTCCGGCTTCCGATGTGCCAGCCGCCAGGGTCTTTGCCCCGTCAGCCAGGCTGCCGGCCCCCTTGTTGAGGTCCGCGGAACTGGAGCTCAGCTTCGCGGTCCCCTCAGCCAGGGTATCCGCGCCTCCGCTCACCTTGTCCGCGCCGTCCAGATAATCGCTGACACCGTCCGAGAGCTTGCCCACGCCGCCCTTGGCAGCTTTGGCTCCCTTCGCCAGGTCGTCGGCACCCTTGCCGATCGTGGCCGTGCCCTCTGTATACTTCTGGATGCCGCCCTGCAGCTGGACCGAGCCGGCATCCGCCTCGCTGATCCCCTTGGAGATTTTGGCCGCGCCGTCCTGCAGCTGGGAGAATCCGCCGCTGAGGACCTCATTGTTGGACTTGAGCTTGGCCAGGACTGAGGCCAGACCGGGGTTTTCCTCGCTCCCTTCGTAGAGGGAGGCGTAGAGCTGATCGACGCCGCCGCTGACCTGCCTGGAGCCCGCCGCGACGGAGCTTCCGGCTTTCTTCAGCTCTTCCATATCTCCGCCGGCCGAATCCAGGGCGCCGTCCAGCTGGTCAAGGCCTCCGTGGACCTTCTCTGCCCCCTCCTTGAGAGAGCTGATCCCATCTTTCCCCTGTTCAAGTTTTTCTCCGGCTTCCCTGATCTTTGAAGCGGCGGATCCGATCTTTCCGGCATCCCCGCCGAGTTTTTCGGCGTCCTCCTCCAGCTTTTCTTTTGCAGAGGACAGGTCCCCGGTCGACAGGTCTTCCGCGGCATCCGCGGCGGACTTGAAGCCATCGGCGGCTGTCTTCACAGCCCCCGCCTTGTCAGAGGCAGTCTTTGCCTTTTCGCTCACTGTTCCGGCTTTGTCGGAGAGGTCACCGGCTGCCGAGGCCAGGGAATCTCCCGCCTCCTTGAGCTTTGTGCCGGCTTTTTCCGCATCCTCCTTGGCGCCGTCCAGCTTGTCTTTGGCCGCGTCGACCTTGCTGTCGACGCCGCTCTTTGCGCTGTCGATCTTGTCATCCAGCTTGCCCAGGGCGTCATTCTGGCCGCCGATCTTGTCGTTGGCGGACTCGATCCTGCTCTTCGCCTCGCCCAGCTTGTTGTTGGCCTTATCCAGGGAGTCCTTTACATCGGACACGGCTTCCTTCGCCTGGTCCTTTGCCTCCTCCGCGGCTGCATGGGCAATCTTGCTGATCTCACCGTCGCTGAGCTTGTCTCCCGCCGCGTCCTTGACCGCGTCCTTGATCGCGCCCTCGTCGATGCTGACGTCTCCGGAGGCCTCCTCCTTGTCAAGGCCGTCCGTATCGATCTTGTCGATGCTGTCCGGGACCGCCTCCTTGAACTTGTCGGCCGCCACGCTGATCTCCTCGACCGCGTCTTTGGCCTCTTTGACGGAGGAAGCGGCACTGTCCGCCTGCTTTTTGGCCTCATCGCCGGTTCCGGCCGCGTCTTTTTCTGCCTTGTCCGCGGCCGTCTTCATGGAGGAGGCAGCGTCCTTCGCCTCGCCTGCAGCCTTTTTGGCTTCATCGGCCTTGCTGATCAGGTCGTCCGCCTTGTCCGCGGCCTTTTTGATCGTGTCCTTTGCGGACTTCGCATCGTCGATGAAGTCACCTGCAGCGCCGGCAGCGCTCTCCGCGTGCTCCTTCGCCTGATCCGCCTGACCTTTGGCTTCGCCGGCCGCTTTGGCAACGGCTTCGATCCCGCCGCTGACCGCGTCCACGCTGGAGGAGAGTCCCTTCAGGCCCTCTTCGACCTGCCCGGCCCCGTCCTTCAGTTCACCGACACTTTCCTTTACGGAACCGACCCTGCCGATCAGCTCATTGACTCCGTCCACGTAGGCCGGCGCGCCCTTTTCGTCGTCCGCCAGGGCAGCAGCGCCGTCTTTGAGCTGCTTTGCGCCCTCCTTTGCGCCGGCCAGTCCGTCGCTCGCGGAGGCGACCGCCCCCGTGTAGATATCCAGGCTGGAGCCGAAGGCCGACATGCCCTTCTCCAGGGTCTCGGCGCCGGTCCCCAGGGTCTTCATGCCGGCGGACAAAGAGGATATCCCCTGATTCAGAAATTCATTGTTTTTATTGAGCTCCGCAGCTCCCGCCGAGAGGTCCGAGGCCCCCTTGGCCAGGTCGCCCGCTCCGCCGGACAGGTCCGAGAAGCCGTCCCGGATATCCTTGTTATTGCCGGTCAGGTCTCCGGCTCCTTTGGCCAGGTCCTGCGCGCCCTGGTTCACCTTGTCCGCGCCGCCGGTATAGTCCTGCACGCCCTTTGCCAGGGCGCCGGCCCCGGTCTCCAGCTGCTTCGCGCCGTCGTCCAGCGCCTTCGCGCCGTCCGCCAGCTTCTTCATGCCGCCGCTGAGGGTCTCATTGTTGTCGGTCAGGGTCTTCGCGCCTTTGGCCAGGGCCTGAGCGCCGTCATCGACCTTGTCCACGCCGTCCGTATACTCCCCGACCCCGTCTGCCAGCTCCTTTACGCCGTCGTAGAGCTCGTCGGTGCCGTCCTTTGCCTCCTGAACGCCGTCCACCAGCTCCTGGGTGCCGTCGGTCAGTTCATCGCCCTTGTCCTCGACGTCCACAACTGCCTCATCCATATCCGTGAAGGCATCCTTGTGGTCCTCGTCGAAGTCCGCCTCGTCCTCCTCATCCATTTCAAAGAGGTTGGAGAAGACCATGGTCAGGCAGGTGCTCATCTTGAAATTGGTCGCGTCCATGGTGACCTCGACGCTGCCGGGGATGTCCAGGTCATCGATCCGGTTCTTGGCGTCCTCCCGGTCCAGGCTGTCGGCCTCCTTTTCGGCGTCTGTCTTGTCCTCGTCCAGTTCCATGCCACCGGCCTTGTCGATGATCTCCTTGGACTGGCCGCGGACCGTCTTCAGACTGTCCTCCAGGCCCGGGAAGGCCATGCCGACGATCATGGTGTTCTTGCCCTCGGTGACGACCGACCCGTTGTCGACCTTGATGTTTTTGGCCGTATCATTGGAAAAGGCCATGCCTGTGACCGCTGCGAAGGGGACATAGACATCCTTGTACTTCACATTGTTGGTGTAGTCGATGCGGATCTTTACCTTTCCGCTCTTACCGGCCAGCTGGTCCGCGGCGATTTCCTTGCCGTCCAGGTAATAGGTGATCTTTTCCGAGACGGGAGGCTGGCGGCTGGTCTTGCCCTGATAGTAGATGTCATTTCCGCCGGCATTCCAGACGATGCCGTCGCTGTTCTTGTCAAAGGTCTCGTCGCCCTTGACATTCTCGATATCCTGCAGGTCGGAATAGTCCTCCAGCTTGTCCTTCCCCTCCGGGTTTTTGAGCCAGTTGGAGACCGTGATATCTCTCTGGGTCCCGTAGGCATCCGTAAAGACATAGACCGTCTCCTCCTTGGAGGCCCCCGTCGAGATCTTCCCCACGGTGTCCGCGATCGCCTTTTCCAGCGCGTCCGATTCGTCCTCTGCCGCGGCGCCCGGAGCTGTCTCCGGCCCCTCTGTCCCTCTCAGATCCAGGGCCGCCCCGGACCGGGGGCTCCCCCATGCCAGCGAAGCTGCGCGCTCGGCCGCCAGCGATGTCACCGCCGTCGTGTTTGTGCCGGCCAGGACCGCGACCGTCAGCATCAGTGCCAGAAACTGCTTTCTCTTCATCTTCTCCGACCTCTTCTTTCTTTTATATCCTCTTCTATCAGCGCTCCCCTGCAGGCCTTCCGCAAAAAAAGGCATCCGCAGAGCTTCGCTCGATCGAAGGATCTCTTTTTTAAAAAACACCCGCCGCCCGCGCAGCGGAGGTCTTCTGCTTTCCGCGGTCTCTATAATAAAAAAAGCGGACCGGATATGAAAATATCCAATCCACTTTCCATGTTTCATGTCCATATACAAATCTCTGTTTTTGTATACCGGGCCTTCCATCGTCAGTGCACACAGTTCCTTAAGAGCTGTAACCACTTCAGGCTGTGAATAGAAGCGGTGCTGCGGTCCACGCCCTGCCTGGGTCTGAGCTGTAAGAAAATGGTCCCTCAGATATGGCCATCGGGTTCGTCCAGTACGTCCCACATGGACCGGGTCGTGATGAATTCAAAGATCAGGGCCATCTCCTCGGCCGGGATCTCCATGCCGTTCCTGATCCATTCCAGCAGGATATAGCTCATGGAGTTGCCATAATACCTGGCCAGATTCTCCGCCGTCATCCAGGCGTGCTCTCCGCTTGCGTTTTTGATCCCGCGCTCGAGAAAAATATCCAGGAGCAGGCTCCTGGCGCTCTCGGTCACGATCTCCGAAAAGGAATTCTGCCCTTCGATCCGCGCCGCCTTCATATAAAAGTCCCGGTCCCTGAGCAGGTTGTTGAAGATCAGGATCAGGGTCTCCCTGTACATACGGTTGGAGATCAGAATCCTCACCGGATCCAGGATCTCGCGGCGCACGATCCAGGCCAGCAGATCATATTTATCCTGAAAATGATTGTAAAATGTCACCCTGATCACGCCCGCGCCGTCCGCGATCTGTTTGATCGTGATCTTTTCAAAAGGGTTGCTGATGACGAGCTTTTTCAGGCTTCGCGCAAGGGCCTTTTCAATATCTCTTTTGTCCTCCAAGCAATACAACCTCCATATGCGGAGCCGTCACATAGTTCTCCGTGATCTGCAAAAGTGCTCTCATGCGGGATGTCCCGCAGGGCTCAGCGCAGGCTGGCGTTTGCTCCGGCCGTCCAGGTTAGTTATAGCTCACCGTTTTTTCACTTCCTATTATTATACGCATTTTCAATGAAAATGCACGCACAAAATCCTCCGGTCCCGCGGATTTCCCTGTGCCGGTTATCCTGCGCGGGCAGTCTTCGCCCCCTCAGGCACTGGTCCTGTCATTGTCTTCCGGCCCTCCGGCCTCTGCCGCACTTTGCTCTGACGGATCCTTCCCGTCCGTGGGAGACTCCGCTGTCTTCTCCTGCGTCTCCTCAGGATCCTTTCCGTCCGC
>DGUF01000154.1 GCA_002394525.1 Lachnospiraceae bacterium UBA4317
CCGTATGCGTCCAGTCTGTCATGCAGCCGATTGAGAGCTCCGCTCTCATCGGCTGCATGACAGACTGTCCGCGCATGGCTCATTGTTACACGCAAAATCGTCCCTTGCAGAATAATTCCTGCAAGGGACGATGAATGATCGCGGTACCACCCTTATTCAGAGCATGCCTTTTCCGGTATGCCCTGCACTCTTTTTGTGCACTGTTTTTTTGACGCACAGTCATCCCGCTTAGCGCCCTGTCTGTTCAGGCTTTTCGCGGGAGAGCTCCCATACTGAAACTTCCGGCAAGTCATGTGCGGAGCGCTTCCAGCCAGCGGCGCTCCTTCTCTGTCGCACTGTTTCTCCCGTACTCACGTATGTTCACAGCCCAAAAAATCCTGACTATTATGGCACGGTTTTTTGCATTTGTCAAATCCGCCTCAGTGTGTATTTCTCATTCCGGGGCCTTTTCCACAAAGACGATGCGGTCGTCGCCGTAGGGATCGGCATAGGGCTCACCAACAACGCCTTTCAGGTTTTCGGATATGTACTGTATGAGAATGGCGGCATCTATGTTTACGCTTTCGTTGAGGACCCTGGCTCCCTCAAAGGCTGTGTTCCCGTCTCCCTGATCCATCAGAACAAACTGGGTGCCGCTTACGGTGTAGGTCTTCTCCGGATCGAGGGGCTCGTCTCCGACCATGACATTTCTGACCCTTCTCTCCCCTTCAATGCCGGTCATCAGTTGTTTTTCATCGGACTTGCAGGGACTGTCGATATAGGAATGGATCTCAAAGGACAGGCCGGAGACCTGTAAGAAGCCCCCGAATGCTGACGGAAACCCATGGCAGCCCCACTCCAGGGCATCCAGGATCTGTTGTCCCTTCAGTTCCACGACACACACAGAGTTGGCAAAAGGGAAAACTTCGAGGACATTTTTCATGGATATGTCCCCTTTTTTGATCGGAGCGCGCATTCCTCCTGCATTGAGCAGAGCGATGTCCGACCCGGTTATATCCCGGACAGCATCCGTGCAGAGGTCACCCAGATTGGTCTCCTGACGCTTGATGACTCTGATCGGGCCTCCCTGGGGAGTCTTTGCCACCGGATCGTCCAGCATCAGTTCCACATTCGTGGATCCGATCACCGTTCCCAGAAGGTCTTCCACCTCTTTCATTACTTCTCTGACCTTGTCCCTGACTGTGTTTTCAATGCCGAAAAGCTCCGGAGCGGGTATTTTGTTAAACCAGGTCCAGGCATCAGTCTCCAGGATCCTGCCGTCCGAAGAGATATGACTGTATCCGATGCAGCTGAGCTTGGTCCCGACTGCCGACCGGACCACCTCTTTCCCTTCCTTGTTTTTCATCACGACCTGGTCCGTGTCGTGGCTGTGTCCGTCCAGAACTGCGTCAATGCCGCTCGTGTGGGATATGACATCCACATAGGTCCAGGGCCTGGTGGATTCATCATTCCCCAGGTGGGCCAGCAGGTAGACCAGGTCCGCGCCCTCCTTCCTGGCGCTGTCCACAGCGTCCTGGACAGCCTTAAAAAGCCTGTCTCCCGTCTTGTCCTCCATAAATCCGTAGGCATGCTCTCCGTTTTTATTCCGGAACTCTTTGGGATTATTGCAGGTCAGTGTAGTCGGTGTCGTGACTCCGACAAAGGCAATTTTCAGCCCGCCGGCCTCTTTGATGACATAGGGATCGAAAGCAAGCTTTCCGTCCCTGGTGAAGTTGCAGCTTATATAGGGATATTTCGCCTTGCCGGCAAGCTTCAGCAGATTGTCCACGCCGTAGTCGAATTCATGGTTTCCCGGAATGGCGACATCATAGCCCGTTTCTCCCATCAAATCGACGACCAGTTCTCCGTTGGTAAGTATTCCGATGGCCTCGCCCTGGATCGCGTCTCCGTCATCCACCAGCAGGACGTCATAGCCCTGCTCCCGCAGCTGATCCCGGATCTGCTGCAGTCCTGCCAGACCGTAGCCCTTGTCGACCGCGCAGTGCATATCACTGGTAAAGAGGACCATGACATCCTTCGCCTTGTCCTCAGCCTTCTTCTGGCTGTCCGCAGGTTCCGCTGCCGCTCCGGTATCAGTCGTATCCGCAGGTTCCGCTGCCTTACCGGTATCGGCTCCGTTTCCGGCTTCCTCCGCCGCCGGAGCCTTGACCTTCTCCGAAGCAGCCTTCAGAACCTGGTTTTCCTCAGGGATCCCCACGGGATCCGGCTCCGCTGCCTCATCCGCGGCCTCGATCTGGGCCAGAGATTCGGTCCCCGCGGCGTCCGTGTTTTCCTCTGCAGCTGTTTTTTCCGTCCCGCCAAAGGCTGTGATGGTCATCATGGTCATCATCAGCAGCATGGCTAAGCTTTTCTGCAGCCATTTCTCTTTCATTCTCTCCCTCCCTGTATATGTTTTATAGTGACTGGTCCACGCTGCAAGGATCCGACGGTCTCAGAACCCGCCGGTCTCCTTCATTTATTGTTTAAGGCCCGATATAGATCACTTCCGACCTGCGGAAAGCCGACGCGATCCGCAGCAGGGCCGACCAGGCCAGGGTGATCCCGTAGGCGGCCGCCAGCATCGCGGAGGACCTCAGAAACATCAGACAGGCCATTGCGATCAGGAAATCAAAAGCCCCGTGGATAACATTGGGCTTCCATTCCGGCGACTGATACCGCCTTGCCTCCAGCCCCCGCATCAGATTCACGAAGCCGGAAAAGGCATGGTAACACAAAAGATACAGGATCACATAGAGTCTGGGATAATCGTCCATCGTGGACGTGAACATGGACAGCTCCAGCAAAAAGATCGCGGCAATAAGCACCCACAGGCCGCCGATCATGTGCCTGGCCGACAGGAAATAGTAGAGAATGAGCCGGATTCCCCGGACCAGCAGGCTCAGGACCAGAATGCCAGCGATCAACTCGATGCTGTTCTCTCCGTCCAGGATCAGGAGCAGGCTGAGCAGGAGCATGACGATCCCGGTGACAACATTGTAAATTTTTCGAATCCTGCTCATAGGTCTTTCCGCCCTTTCCCGTCATTCTCTATGAACTTCCTGGCGGCCTTCTCAACAAGCTTCAAATAATCCCTGATCCCCTTGAAACCCTGCTGGATAAAATCGATGGAGATACCGGCAGCCGGATTTCCGGAGCTGAATATCTTATTGGTCACCATACTCTTCTGTTCCATGGCCGCCAGGAAAAAAAGCCCCAGAAAGGTATCGTCCTTCCCGTCCTGACCGGCCTCCATATATTCCCTGTCATATTTTTCCTGGTCAAAGTCCTCGATCTGCCTGCCCGAGATCCTCTCTCCCAGGGCTTTCCAGTCCTCAGAGGCATCCCTGCGGCGCTTCTCCAGGATTCGCGTGATCTCCTCCCGCCAGGGGGAGACAGCCTCCCTGTCGTAAACTCCCTTCTCAAAGGAGTCGTATTCCCCCCGCAGATATTTCAGGGCATAGACCATCTGGCAGAAGGCATTCATGTAATCCGCAGGATTGTCCTTGAGGACCTCCTCATATCCGCCCCAGGCGGGGAGATACTTATACCTGGCATAGCTGTAATCCGGCAGGTGCCCCGCCCGTCCGTGGCCCAGGCTCAGGATGGAATTTTCCTCCACAGTGCCCGGCGTGGCGACGTAAATACTTTGATCCGGGTCATCCGCTATGGAAGGGTTGTGGCGAAAAACCAGCCTCACCTGCCTGAACCCGTCTTCCTCCGGAACCAGTTCAAAAAAATGATGGTTGATGCTGTTGATGACATAAGACGGGGTCCCGGCAAAATACCGGTGGGCCCAGGTATCCGCCAGGACATGCATGGCGACCCCCGCCGCCTGCAGCGAACCATCCCTGGCCAGCTTCACGGTATCCACCAGCAGGTCTGAGTTGACATTACAGATCAGCCTGTATTTGTGCAGATAGGGAGGGAGAGCCCCCTTCTTTTTTGCGTAAAGGTCTCCCGGCAGAAAGTGAAAGGAGGACCAGATCCTGGTAATATCCTGCAGGCCGAGGATATCCTTGAGCATATCCACCAGCTCCAGCTGGGTCTGTGTCGTGGCGGCCGCCACCGGCGCCTTGAGCTTTGTCAGCACCGTCCTGCTGCAGCAGTCCACAAACTGGGCGCTGTAACCGATCGAGAGACTTTCCTCATGAGAATATCCGGCGAGGCAGGCTGCACAGTAGGTCGCGTAGTAATGAAAATCAAGCTGCATCCTTTTCCTCCGCAAGGCTTCTGGTCCCTTTCCCCAGGATCCGCCTCAGCTTTCTGACCTTCCTCACGGAAAATAAAAGCCAGAACAGAATGACCATGGATGTGGCATCGATTACCAGCATGATCAGCTCATCAATAAGTCCTGTCCCTGCCTTCGGCAGCCCGTATGCCCTGAACAGAATAGAGGGAACATATAAAAGTGCCATGACCCCTGCCACAATAACATAAAAGTTTCCGGCCCGCCTGCCCCTGGCCTCCAGCCGGGCGCCTCTGCCGACCTGCAGCCTCAGGATCAGGTCCAGGGCCAGAGCAACCGCCACCCCTGCGTATTCAGCGGGGCTGACAACTCCATCTGCCGCAAAGCCGAAGGCCTTCCGGAAAGCAGCTCTGGAGAGGATAAAGAGGGCGAGTCCCTTAAACACGGACCAGACTGAAAAGATAATCGTGCCGGTCCCCGCAATATTGATAATATCCTGATATTTTCTATACTCAGCTTCCATTGAATGATCCCATATATTTATTCAGCGCCCGGGATTGCAGGTGCAGGACCCGCAAACAGGTTCTGAAATGCTTCGGTGCGCAAGATCCGCGGGCAGGTTCTGCAATGTTTTCTGCGCAGGTTCGGATAAAACCCACGCAATTATTCTAGCACACTGGAGAAAAAATGGATACCGCGGATGGACTGCCTGAAGAAGACCTGAATAAGGCTCCTGAAGAAAGACTAAAGAAGTGCACGCATAAAAAGGGCATAAAAAAGTGTCTTCGACACTTC
>DGUF01000288.1:0-3499 GCA_002394525.1 Lachnospiraceae bacterium UBA4317
AGTGCCTGTCCCCTTGTCACACTTGCCCCCTTGTCGCACCCAGTGACTTACTTCGCGGATCTGGCGACGCGGTGGGCTATATTCTGCCACAGGTGGGGCAGCAGGCCGAAGTCTCTGTGCAGGGACTGGGGCAGGGTGGGGATGCGGTCATATAGAAACTGGAGGTATTCCAGGTCGCCGGCGTCATGTTCCAGGATCTCGATCGTATGTGTCCTGGCGCTGCGGCGGCGGGACTCTTTTACTGAGGTGACAACGCCGCGGAAGCGGGGGCGGTTTTCGCCGTCTCCCGCGGTGACCTGAACGGTTGCGCCCAGGGGGAGCTTCCATCCATCGTCGAGGAAGACGGTCAGGTTGTGTTCAGTGAGGTGGGTCGTGATGCCCTCGTAGGAGGTTCCGTTGCATTCGAGCCGGACGGGTTCTGCCTCGGTGACCCGGACGGGTTCGCCGTCGCTGTCGCGTCCGTCCACCAGGAAGAGGGCCATGACCAGGAAGTAGAGGTTGCGGATGATCCAGGAGAGCAGGATGAGGAGGCTTACGGCCTGGGCGGGCTCAAAGATCAGGGCGATCCTCACGATGCCGGCGATGGATAAAAGGACCAGAACGAGGAAGGGGCTCATGGCCCGCAGGTCGCGCTCCCGTGTCCTGCCTCCCCCGGATTTGTCGGTCACTTTAAAGCCGGTCAGGCTGATTCCCATCGTTTCCTGGATGATCGGGATCAGGAGGTGGGGCATGACGGAGGTCTCATAGATGCCGCTCCATTTCGTCGAGATGGTGTTTCTGCTGGTGACGCGCAGGCACAGGTCCTGCAGGAGGAACATGGGCAGCCAGAAGACGGCCAGTTCCAGCCAGTTGCAGACAAAGACCGGAATGGCAAATACCGCAAAGAGCAGGGGCGACAGCATGTAGATCAGGTTTTTGATAGGCGAGTACCAGTAGACGACCGAGCTCCAGTAATTGACCTTCTGGGCAGGGGTCAGGTCCTTTCTCATCCATTTTCTCAGTTTTTTTGCCGTGACGATCACGCCGCGGCCCCAGCGGGTGCGCTGCTGGATATGCTCGCGGTAGGTGTGCGGCGTCTGGCCGCTGGCCAGGGGCTCCTCCAGCCCGAGGCTGACATAGCCCGCGGCCTCGATCAGAAGGCCGGTGGCAAAGTCCTCCGTGATGGATCCGGTGAAAAAGCCTCCGATCTCCTCCAGGGCCCTGCGGGACAGGACGGTATTGGACCCGCCGTAGATCACGCTGTTGGTGGCGGTCCTGGCCGGCTCGATGGTCCGGTAGAAAAAGTCCTGTTCGTTGGGCGCGCGTTTCTCCGAGTAGAGGGCATGCTGGAAGACGTCGGGATCGTAGAAGCACTGGGGCGTCTGCAGAAGTCCCAGGTGGAGGCGTTCGTTTTCCGGCTTGTCCTGTCCGCGAAGCTCGACATCCACGAAGTAGGGAATGGTCTTCAGGAGAAAATCACTTCTGGGGATCATGTCCGCGTCAAGGGTCACGACATAGGGGGCGGAGGTCAGGCTCATGGCGTGATTGAGGTTGCCCGCCTTGGCGCCCGTGTTGTCTGGACGGTCGAAATATCCCACGCCCATCTCTGCGGCCAGGGCCCGCATCTGCGGCCTGCGGTTGTCGTCACAGATCCAGATATGGACTCTGGAGGGATCGGGATATTTCATATGCAGACAGCCGTTGATCGTCCTGCGCAGGAGGTCCACGGGTTCATTGTAGGTCGCGATGAAGACATCGACGTCCGGCCAGGCATCCGCGGGGATCTCGGGCAGGGGGTGGTCATAAGAGTCAAAGAGATTGCGGAAGAGGATCAGGGATTCCGCAAATCCCAGGAGCTCCACGGCCAGGAGCACGAGATTTCCAGCAACTGCGACTGGTCCATACTGGACCGGGATGGAGTACACGATGCGCCAGCCCAGGTAGATCAGGGTGCACCATATGCTGAGGATCAGGCAGATCCTGGCCAGGGTGCGCCTGACGATCTTTCCCTTCCCGGGCGGAACGATGTCGTAATAGGTCAGGGTTTTTTTGCCCCCTAATGCCCGGCAGAGGAAAAAAAGCAGGGCCGTGAGCAGGATGAGACCCGCGGCGGTCCAGGCAAAGCGTGTCCACGACCGGACGGCCAGGGTCCCCCGCTTTCCGAGAGAAGTGGAGATCCAGGTCAGGGCATCGCCGATCCAGTTTTTTTCCAGGCGGCCAGCCGGTGCCGCGATCTTCATGGGATCAGTCCCCCGGAGCAGGTCTCTCACCCACCTTCCGGAGGCTGTCAGGTCTTCGTCGCCGATCGGGCCGTCAGGGTCGAAGCCGGGCCTGAAAAACGCGGAGGATTCTTCCTTGTCCGAGAGACTCCAGACGGTATAGCTGATCCTGTTCTCATTCAGGAGGCGGAACCATTCCGCTGCGGACTTAAAATCAAGGTCCCCGTCACCGTCGGACTCACTGATACCACACTCACTGACAAAGACCGGCAGGCCCGCATCAAGGGCGCTCTGCAGCTCTCCTCTGAGCCCTTCGCCGTGGGTGGCGGCATAGAAGTGGAGGACATACATGACGTTGTCATATCCGACCGGCCGCAGGACCGCCGCGGACAGGTTCCGGTCAAATTCCGGCGTGCCGATCACAATGACGGCTTCCGGGATGTTTTTGCGGATGACCGGGATGATCCGGTCCGCGTAGTCCATGACATCCCCCCAGGCCACTTCCCCGTTCGGCTCATTGCAGATCTCAAAGATCAGGTTGGGGCAGTCCGCATACTCCTCAGTGATCCTGCTGAAAAATTCCAGGGCCTGGTCAGCCTCCTCATTGGGATCCCCTTTTTCCAGCATATGCCAGTCCACCAGAACATAGAGATCCGAATCGATTGCGGCTTCGATGCCATGTTTCATGAGGGCATAGCTCTCTTCGCGGTCATCTCTGGCATAGATGGAGGCATACATGGCGAGACGGACCAGGTTGGCGTTCCAGTCCGATGAGACCGCGGAAAAAAGGTCCCTGTTTACAAACTCCGGAAACCAGGTCAGTCCGTGGGTGCTGACGCCCCGGAGCTGGACCGCCCTGCCGGCGGAATCCCGGAGCTGCCTGCCATCCACATGGAGCCGGCCGTTGACGGACGGACGCGCCGTTTCGACGACACCTGCGGAGGACGGGGGATCTGTCTCCGTTTCTTCCGGGGTTGCATTTGTTTCGGTGGCTTTTCCCATCCGGCCTGCAGCTGTTGCGGCCTCCGTATTCCCCGGGACTGCAGCCCCTGCTGTCCATACCGGACAGGCGAGCAGAAGGAAAACGCCCAGTAAGACAGCTATGAACTGAAGCAGCTTTTTTTGTCCTCTCATTTCTTTTATCTTCCTGTCAGACATTTTCGTAGTGGATTTTTACATTCATATCAATTCATTATATCGCAATTTCCATGCGGCTGTCAGCGGATAAAATGGCGCAGTTCAGAAGGCCCTCGGGCCCGGTGTGAGAAGGAGTGTGACAAGGGGTGTGACAAGGGGACAGG
>DGUF01000288.1:3608-19942 GCA_002394525.1 Lachnospiraceae bacterium UBA4317
TGTCACACCTGTCCCCTTGTCACACAGAGTACCTGCCCCATGTCACACCGGAGTGAGCCGAAGAACCATCCCTTGTTTAAATGTGGTATACTAATACAAAAAATGTATCTGAAAAAATGTATCTGAGAACTTTTCGGGGAAGGAAATGAAAATCATCAGAGTTGTTGCAGCAGTCATCAGAGACAGGGACCGGATCTTTGCCACGGCGCGGGGATACGGCGCTTATAAGGGGAGCTGGGAGTTTCCTGGCGGCAAAATCGAACCGGGAGAAACCCCGCAGGAGGCCCTTGTGAGGGAAATCCGGGAGGAACTGGACACGGAGATCGTGGTCGGGAACCTGATTGATACGATTGAATATGATTATCCGGAATTCCACCTGTCCATGGACTGCTTCTGGTGCACGGTCAGGGAGGGACATCTGACACTGAAGGAGGCGGAGGCCTCCAGGTGGCTGACTGCGGATACCATCGACAGCGTGGACTGGCTGCCGGCCGACCGGAGTCTGATCGACAGGATTCGTATGGATTTGAGCAGAGCTGAGAAAGCAGAGAAGATTCAGTGTTTTGCCGCTGTCTGCGGTGTCAAGAACAGTGGGAAGACTACGCTGACGCAGGAGCTGGTGCGGATTTTTTCCGCGCGGGGACTGAAGACCGCCGTGATCAAGCACGACGGGCACGCTTTTGACTGCGATTTTCCGGGGACGGACAGCTATCGCTTTGTGGAGGCGGGAGCCTGCGGGGCAGCGGTCTTTTCCGGGGACCAGATCTTTATAAGGAAGCGGGGAAGCTATCCGGGGCCGGAGGACAGCAAGGGCCTCCAGGAGATCCTGGACCGCCTGATCGATGCCTTTCCGGAGGCGGATGTGGTCCTGGCGGAGGGCCTGAAGGGACTGCCGGTCCCCAAGCTGGAGGTCGTGCGCGGGGAGATCTCAAGGGCCCCCGTGTCCAATCCGGCGGGCCGGTTTCTGGTCGTGTCCGACCTTGCGGAGGATGAAATCGGGGAGAGGACCCTGCCCTTCGGGGAGCTGGATGCGGTCGCGGACCTGATCCTGGAGCATGGCCGGCGGTCTCTGCGGCTTCAGTAAGGGGAAACCTGAACAGGAAATTCCCGGACAGGAGAGAATCTTTTTTATGAAAGAATTGTATGCGGACTGCTGTGCTGTCCTGCTTCGCGGGGGCAGGAGCCGGCGGATGGGGACAGACAAGGCCCTCCTGCCGTGGAAGGGCATGACCTTTCTGGAAGCTGTCGCCCGGCAGCTGGACCCCTTTGAAGAAAAATACCTGTCGGTCTCCGCGGACCAGGCGGCGGGAACCTCCGGTGGGATGTCCGGAGAAATATCCGGGATCAGTGAGGCAGTGTCCGGTGGAATCTCCGGAGAGACGCCTGCGCCCTGCGGGAAAGTGTCCCCGGGGTCCGGAAAAGGAGAGGTCGGCCCCTTTTCGGACTGGGTCCTGCTGCCGGACCGGGTGGCGGACTGCGGCCCGGCCGGCGGGATCTATACAGCTCTGGCGGTCTGCCGGGCGGACTGGGCCCTGGTGGCCTCCTGCGATATTCCTGCGGTCCGGCGCAGCCTCTTTGAAGTGCTCCTCAGGAACCGGGCGGAGGACACGGACATCGTATATCCTCTGACTCCGGACGGGCACATGCATATGACCTGCGCCCTCTATCATAAAAGCCTGCTGTCCCTGCTGGAGCGGCAGATCCGGGCGGGGGACTACCGCCTGCGCAGGCTGGCGGAGCTCTCCAGGTCCAGGGCGGTCGGGCTGACAGATCCGGGCCTTGCCGGCATGCTGGCCAATATCAACACCCGGGAGGAGCTGGCGGAGGCTTTGAGCAGAGAACCCGGAAGCCTCTCCTGAGGTCCCGGGTTTCAAAAAACACCTCTCCTGAGACCAGGAGGGGGCAAAAACGCCTCTCCTGAGGTCCCGGGTTTTAAAAAAATATCTTTCGGCAGTTGGAAAAGGGGGAAATGATGGCAAATGCTTTCAGGGATCTTTTACAGAACAGGATCCTGATCACGGGCGCCTGCGCCTGGGCGGTCTCACAGGTTCTGAAGATCCTGATCCATATGATCATACACAGGGAGTTTGTCCTGGAGCGTCTGTTCGGAGACGGGGGAATGCCCAGCAGCCACTCGGCGACCGTGACCAGTGTCGCTGTGACCGCGGGTCTGGAGTGCGGCCTGGGATCGGCGGTTTTCGGCGTGGCTGCCATCATGGCCATCGTCGTCATGCACGACGCCATGGGGGTGCGCCTGGAGACCGGCAAGCAGGCCCGGGCCATCAACGAGATCATAGAGCATCTCCTAAACGCGGATGCGGTCGACCTGACGCCGGACCAGGTCCTCAAGGAATTTGTGGGACATACTCCGCTGCAGGTGGCGGCGGGATTTCTGCTGGGCCTGGTCATCGCCCTTGTCATGAATCTGTAGACTGCAGGGCAGACCTGAGGACTCATGACAAGAGGCGGGACAGGATCCTGATACAGGCCGGAAACCTCAAGGTCACGCGCCGGCCTGGGCGTGTCCGGCGGCAAGATCCGGGGTCTCTTGGGTGTTTTCCATGCTGTCCAGTTCCCTGTATGTCTTGCGGATCAGGATGAAGGCGATCACAAAGGTCAGGAGATCGGAGACCGGCATGGAGTAGAGGACGCCATCGAGACCAAAGAAGCGGGGGAGCAGGAGAGCAAAGCCGACGCCGAAGACGATCTCACGGACCATGGAGAGGACCGTGGATTCAAGCGCCTTGCCCATGGCCTGGAGGAAGATGAAGCAGGCCTTGTTGATGCAGGCAAAGACCACCATACACAGGTAGATACGGAAGGCCTTGACGGCAAAGTCCGTGTAACAGGCGCTCTCGTTGGCGGCGCCGAAGATTTTGATCAGCTGGCCGGGCAGGAGCTCAACGATGAGGAAGGCGGCTGCCCCGACGGCTGCCTCGGCGGTCAGGAGCCTGGAAAAGAGCTCTTTGACGCGGCCGGTCAGACCTGCCCCCATATTGTAGCCCACGATGGGGATGCAGCCGGCGGCCATGCCGACCACGATGGAGATCACGATCTGGAAGAACTTCATGACGATGCCCACGACGGCCATGGGGATCTGGGCGTACTGCTCGAGGCCGAAAACAGGATCCAGGGCCCCGTAGTGGCGGATCATGTTGTTGATCGCGGCCATGGCGGCGACCAGGGAGATCTGGGAGAGGAAACTGGTCAGGCCCAGGAGCAGGGTCTTTTTACAGACCGGTATGCTCAGCATCAGGTCTGTGCGGGAGGGGCGGACAAGCTTCATGTTGACCAGGTACCAGACAGCCAGGACTGCTGTTGCGACCTGGCCCAGGACCGTCGCGACGGCCGCACCCATCATGCCCCAGCGGAAGATAAAGATAAAGACCGGATCCAGGATCATGTTGATGACGGCTCCTGCCAGGGTAGAGGCCATGGCGAAGCGGGGGCTGCCGTCGGCCCGGATGATGGGATTCATGGCCTGGCCGAACATGTAGAAGGGGATCCCCAGCGTAATGTAGAAGAAATATTCGCTCGAATGGCGGAAGGTCTCCGCGTTGACAGTCCCTCCGAACATGGAGATGATCTGCCGGCTGAAAATGAGATAGAGGCCGGAAAGAACCAGGCTGCCTATGAGGACCATGACGATCGCGTTGCCAACGCTCTTTGTGGCATCTGAAGCCCGCTTCATACCGAGGCTCAGGCTGACAAAAGCGCAGGCGCCGTCCCCGATCATGACAGCGATCGCCAGAGCAATGACTGTCAGCGGGAAAACGACGGTATTGGCCGCATTTCCGTAGGACCCCAGATAAGAGGCGTTCGCGATGAAGATCTGGTCAACGATATTATAGAGGGCGCCGACCAGAAGAGAGATGATGCAGGGGATCGAATAGCGGCGCATAAGGATGCCGATCCGCTCTTCCCCCAGAAAACTGTTTGCTGTCTTTTCCATATTTGACTCCTTTCTGAAAAAAAACGTGTGGATGGAAGGCTTATGCCTCCGGCCACACGCTTTTGCTTTCAGAACATCACTTCCGCGGATCCGGCCGGGACTCTGTCCCCGGGGACGCGGATGGAAGAACATTTGTATAAAAAAGAGTGTGGCACGCAACCGGACTTACGCAGTTGACTGCCACACGTTGTTGACTATGATTATAGGAAAAGGGAGAATTTAATTCAACGGGGATTTTTCTGAAAAATGGTTGAAAAATAACCGTGTCCTATTGTGAGAATGACCAATAATCGGGTTTTATGAGCTGTCTGTGACATATGTGTGACAGGAGAGAGTGTATGATATGTAACAAAGGATCACATTCAGGCCCACCTGAAACGATACGGTCCGCTCAGGTTTTCAGATAGTATTGAAATAATGTATATGCTATAATAAACTATCTTTCCGCGGTGATCAGTCGAGATCAGTCGACGGAAAGGCAGCAGGATCCTCAAGGACGGAGATCCCGGGAAAGGAGAAAGATATGAATGAAGACAGAAAGCTTGACGATTCTCTTCTGGAGAAGGCCGACGGCGGAGTTGGACTCCTGGATTTGGGGGTCCGCATGGCACGAAACGATGATTTCAAGCGGATCATGGATAAAAAATCCGAGATGCTGCAGAAGGAACAGAAGCCAGGACTTCATACAGATGACGAGAAGGAAATCAAGAAACAGTGAGCGCCATGAAGATACTGATCGTAAGTGATTCACATGGTCAGCATGACCTGGTGCGGCGGGCGATCGGGCAGGAGGCTCCGATCGATATGCTGATCCACGCGGGAGATGTGGAGGGGGACCTGGAACGGGTCCTGGGCGACAAAAGAGAATATGAGATCCGGGCGGTGGCCGGGAATATGGACTGGTCCGACAGACTGGAGGACGAGCTCTGTTTCCCGGTCTCCGGTCATGTCATCTATCTGACCCACGGACACCGGCTGGGCGTCCACGGCGGGACATACAGGCTCACTGAGAGGGCGCGCAAAAAGGGGGCGGATATAGCGATCTACGGCCATACACATATTCCGGACTACGGGACGGAGGAAGGTGTGACTGTGATCAACCCCGGCAGTATCGCCAAACCCAGGCAGCAGGGCTGGCACAAGACCTATGCGGTCCTGACGATCGATGAGGAGGGCAGGTTTGACGTCGAGTTCAAGAGCCTTCCCCGGCTGCCGTTTTTTTAGTCAACGTGTGAGGTTACTATGAGTATTATTTTTGCAATCAGCGTGCTGCCGCCCCTCTACCTTCTGTGGAAGGTATATCAGGCGGACGAGATCGAAAAGGAGCCTGCCGGCCTCCTGATCAGAATATTTGTCCTGGGCGCACTTTCGACGATCCCCGCGTCGTTTCTGGAGATGGCCGGGAGCTCGGTGTGCTCCATGCTCATACCGCAGGGGGGCAGGCTTTTCAACCTGGTCTTCTTTTTCATCGTCGTCGGAGGCGCGGAGGAGCTGGTCAAATTCCTGGCCATGAGGATCGCGACATGGAGAAGTCCGGAGTTCAATTACGTCTTTGACGGCGTCGTCTACGGTGTGACTGCCTCTCTGGGTTTTGCTGCACTGGAAAACATCCTCTATGTCATGGAAGGCGGACTGGTCACGGCGGGAGTCCGCGCCTTTACCTCGATCCCCCTGCATTGCATCACGGGCATTTTTATGGGCCACTACTACGGGATCGCGAAATCGGCAGACCTGCTGGGCCAGCCGCAGATCCGGAACCGCATGCTCGGCAGGGCGATCCTGATCCCCCTGGTGATCCATGGGGCCTATGATTTCATCGCGTCCGACGGAAGCGAGCTTCTGCTCATAGTGTTCCTGGCCTATATCCTTCTGATGGACTACGTAGCCCTGCGGGCCCTCAACCAGTATTCGAAGAATGACCTGCGCATGTTCTGAGGACCTGATCTCAGAAAAGCTTTTATTATCAAAGCCTTTATTATCACTGTATGATCAAATGCCGGGAGAATGCTCCCGGCATTTTTACAGGGGGCGGTCTGTTTGGATTGCGGTCTGCGGTCGGTGCGGTCTGCACAGAATGCGGGCTTTGGGCAACCTGAAAACTGACGGATAATTTGCTGGAAATGCCGAAATAATCGGACTTAAATCTTTTTGAAAATTTTGTTGACATCAGCGGGCAAGTGGGGTATAGTATCTATTGTCCGCTGAGGACGGCAACAGAAATGCGATAGTAGTACAGTTGGTAGTACGCCACCTTGCCAAGGTGGAGGTCGCGAGTTCGAGCCTCGTCTATCGCTCTTGTGAATTGAAAGATTCGCTTCAGGCTGAAAACAGTACATGTTTGGCCGGAAAAATAAATATGCGATAGTAGTACAGTTGGTAGTACGCCACCTTGCCAAGGTGGAGGTCGCGAGTTCGAGCCTCGTCTATCGCTCTCACAGAGCCCGGAATCCATGATTGGTTTCCGGGTTTTTTCTGTATTACCGCCGGGACAGAGAAGTCCCGGGGATTTTTGAAGCTTATTGAGGGGCGGACAGGCCCCGGGGATTTTATGAATCTTATTGCGGGGACAGAGAAGTCCCGGGGGTTTTGAAGCTTATTGAGGGGTGGACAGGCCCCGGATTTTTGCCCTTTTACGGATCGGGGGAAACCATGCATTTTTTGAGGGAAAAGATGGAGGAAATAGAGCAGCTCAGGGTCTATCTGCCGCCGGTGGATGAGGGGAAGCTGAAGAAATTCGCGGCCCTGGTCATGCTGATCGATCATTTCGCCTATGCTTTTCTGGAGCGGGTGAGGACCCAGGAGGGGCGGCCCCTGATGTTTTCTCTGCAGGGGGGATTTCTGCTGGACCGGATCCTGCGGGCCGTCGGCCGGCAGGCCTTTCCGATTTTCTGTTTCTTTCTGGTGGAGGGCTTTTTTTACACGAGCAGCAGGTGGAAGTATTTTGTCCGGCTCTTTCTGTTCGCTGTGCTCTCCCAGATTCCCTTTCAGTTCTGCCTCTTTCCGCAGGCCGATGTCCTGCATCTGAATGTGATCGGCACCCTGTGCCTGGGCTATCTGGCCATCTGGTGCCTCGAGGAGCTGGGTAAGGCTTTTACGCGGCAGGCGGGAAAAGGCGGAGAGGAGCTGCAGGCCGGGGCGCGCGCGCCGGGATGGAGCCTGAGGGGACTTTCTCCTGTGTATGCCCTGCTCCTGCTCATAGCCTTTGGCGGGACGGTCACAGGCTTTGGCCGGCTGGCGCAGGCGCTCCGCAGCGATTACAGCTACGGGGGCGTGGGCCTGATCGTGATCCTCTATCTGCTGCGGGAATACAGATTTGCGGCCCTCTTCATTTCATGGGTCTGGATGTCGTGGTATAATGGTTTTGAGGTCTACGCGGCGCCGGCCTTTTTCCTTCTGGCCTGTTACAACGGGAAGCGGGGAAAGCAGTCCAAGTATTTCTTCTATTTCTTTTATCCCGCCCACCTGCTGGTCCTGTGGCTGGTCCGCAGGTATCTGTACGGGTATTGAGGGGAGACTGCCGGCGGGACCAGGTGAAGGAATGCTGCAGGAGGCCTGCGGCCTGCAATATTATTTGAAAAAACAGCATCTCTGGAGGATATTATGGAACTTCAGTTTATCGGGGCGTGTCATGAGGTGACGGGGAGCTGTCACTTTTTACAGGTGGGATCCAAAAATATTCTGGTCGACTGCGGTATGCGGCAGGGCGGCATGAAGTTTGAGAATGTGCCGCTGCCTGTCGACGCCTCCAAAATAGATTTTGTCGTGGTGACGCATGCCCATATCGACCATACGGGTATGCTGCCAAAGCTCTACCAGGACGGCTTCCGGGGCCAGGTCGTGGCGACGGAGGCGACCGCCAGTCTCTGCGACATCATGCTCCGCGATTCCGCCCACATCCAGACCATGGAGGCGGAGTGGAGAAATAAAAAGGACAAGAGGACCGGTCATGAGGAGAGGGTGGAGCCCATCTATACGATGGAGGACGCCATGAACCTGATCCACCTGATCGCGCCCTATTCCTACGATAAGATCTACACCCTGTGCGACGGGGTGCGTTTCCGCTTTACTGACATCGGCCATCTGCTGGGTTCGGCCAGCGTCGAGATGTGGCTGTCGGAGGGCAGGACGGAGAAAAAGATTGTCTTTTCCGGCGATATCGGCAACAAGGACCAGCCCCTGCTCAAGGACCCGGTCAATACCGCCGGGGCCGACTATGTTGTCATGGAGTCGACCTACGGGGACCGGCTGCACGATGACGTGAAGGAGGATCCGATCGAGGAACTGACCAGGATCCTCCGGGATACCTTCACCAGGGGCGGCAATGTCGTGATCCCGGCTTTTGCGGTGGGCAGGACCCAGGTCATGCTCTATTATCTGAGACAGATCAAGCAGAACAAGCTGCTGCCGGAATTTCAGAATTTCCCGGTCTATGTCGACAGCCCCCTGGCGGTCTCCGCGACAGAGATCTTTCTGGAAAATGAGGAGACCTGCTATGATGACGAGGCCCTGGCCCTGATCCATTCCGGGGTCAATCCGGTCACCTTCCCGGGCCTGATGCTTACGATCTCGACCGAGGAGTCCAAGGCCATCCTGGAGGACTTTACGCCCAAGGTCATCATCAGCGCCTCCGGGATGTGCGACGCGGGCAGGATCAAGCACCACCTCAAGCACAATCTGTGGAAGCCGGAGAGCACCATCCTCTTTGTGGGCTATCAGTCGGAGGGATCCCCCGGCAGGCGGATCCTGGACGGGGCGGAGGAGATCAAGATCTTTGGCGAGCCGGTCGCGGTAAAGGCCAAAATCGAAAGCATAAAGAGCCTGTCCGGCCACGCCGACCGGGACGGGCTCCTGGACTGGATCGGCGGCTTTGAGACCAAACCCCGCCAGGTCTTTGTCGTCCACGGCGACGACCAGGTCGCGACGGAATTTGCCATGCTCCTGGGCGATAAGGGATATACGGCCATGGCCCCCTTCAGCGGGACCCGCTACGATCTGGCGACCGGCAAGTTTATCGAGGTCACGAAGGGTGTCCCGATCTCCAGGGCGGCCAGGGAGCGCGTGATCTCGGATTCCTATACCAAGCTCAAGCTCACCTCCAAGCGCCTGCAGGAGCTGGTGGATGTGAGCACAGGCCTTCCCAACAAGGACCTGAACAAGTTCACGGCAGAGCTGGAGAAGCTGATCGAAAAATACCGCAGGTGAGAGGCCCGGGACCTGTACCGGCTGACCGCGTAAGGGGTGGAACGGCGGGGGTTCCGGGATCTGCCGCATGATAAGGTGAGAGGCCCCGGGCTGCATCGGCTGACCGCGCCTGCCGCATGATAATAAAGGAGTAAAGAATGAATCTGATCGCTTGTGTCGACAGTAACTGGGCAATCGGCAACAAAGGCCAGCTTCTGGTGAGGATTCCCAATGATCACAAGATGTTCCGCCAGGAGACCCTGGGCAAGGTCATTGTCTACGGGCGCAAGACCCTGGAGACCTTTCCCATGGCCAGGCCTCTGGACCAGAGGACCAATATCATTTTATCGACAGACCGGGACCTGACTGTCCGCGGGGCCCGGGTCGTCCACAGCGTCGAAGAGGCCCTGGAGGCCTGCGCGGACTATCCGTCGGAGGATGTCTACATCATCGGCGGCGCCAGTATCTACAGGCAGATGCTCCCCTACTGTGACACCGCCCATATCACGAAAGTGGACTACGCCTATGAGGCGGACGCCTTTTTCCCGGATCTGGATGCGGACCCGGAGTGGGAGATCACGGCGGACAGCGATGAGCAGACCTATTTTGATATTGCCTACAGTTTTGTGAAATACGAGAGGAAACAGACGTCTTGAGATTGATGAAAAATAGAAAGAAATGGCTGCGGGCCGGAGAACTCCGCCGGGGCGTCGGCGCTGTCGGGAAAAGGACCGGCGGGAAAAGGGTCCCGGCCCTGCTGGTCCTTCTGCTGTGTATGGTCCTGCTGGCCGGCTGCGGCCGGTCCCTGGTCATCACGACAGGCTTCGGCCGGGGAGAGGTCTTCCGGCTGGGAAAGGCCAGGGGCAGGATCTCCGAGATCCGGGTCTACATGCTGGACCTGCAGAAGCAGAGCGAGGCCCTCTACGGGCAGGCGATCTGGGACAGCGCGGACGCGGAGAGGATGCAGCAGGCGGTCAAGGACCAGGCCCTGTCACAGCTGACCCGGGTCAAGGCCCTGGGCCAGATCGCGATCAGCCGCAATGTCATGCTGACCAAGGAAGAGGAGCGGCGGACGGAGGAGGCCGTTCAGGCCTGCTACGCGGGCTTCTCGGAGGAGGAGAAAAAATATCTGGACCTGGACGAGAAGGACCTGCTCAAGATGTACCGGGAGTATGCCCTCGCGGACAGGATGTGGAAGAGCCTGGGGGATTCGGCCGAGGAGACCTACGAGGACTACTACAGGAATACCCAGTGCGACCTCAACACCCGCTACTGGCAGAAGGTCAGCCTGAAGAGGGTGGAGGGAGACCCGGCTGTCCCCGGCTTCGCCCAGTGCTACCAGAATGCCTTTGAGGGCCTGGACTTTTTTGAAATGAAAGACAAGGAAAACGAAGGGGACGGCCAGGAGGATCCTGAGGCCGGGGGCGCTGAGGAAGAGTCCTCTGATGCTGAAAAAGAAACTTCCGGAGGGGAAGAAGAGTCCTCTGAAGCTGAAAAAGAAGCTGAAAAAGAAGCTTCCGGTGACGGGGCAGAGCCTGCGGAATCCGGAGAGGAGCCTGCGGCGGCCGATCAGAAAAAGGCTGAGAAGTCTGCGGACCAGAAGACCGACGCTGAGGCCGGTCAGAAAAAGGCTGAGGAGTCTGCGGACAAGAAGACCGATGTGGCGGCCGGTCAGAAGAAGACTGAGGAGTCCGCGGACAAGAAGACCGATGCGGATTCCGGCTCAGACCGGAAGACAGAAAAACAGGAGGCCCAATGATCAGGGCGGCAGGGATCCTGCTGGCTGCCCTGGGAGGCACGGGCATGGTCTGCTTCCTCCTGCCGGTCCTGGCCAGCAGGATCGTCAATATCGGCAATGCCGTGGGATTTCTGGTATCTGCCCTCCTGCTGGTCTGGGGACTTGATCATAAGAGAATCCATATGCTTCTGGGGGCTGCCTGGAGCCGGGGCGGATTACCGGCCCGGGCGGCCCTTGTTCTTGCAGGGCTGACCGCGGCGGCAGCTCTGGCGGCTGTCCTTTACCTGTCGGCCATGATCGTGGGCGGCGCCCTGCGCCGGCCGGACCCCCGGGCCACTGTCCTGGTCCTGGGCTGCGAGGTAAGGGGGGACAGGCCCTCGCGGATGCTGGCCGCCCGGATCGACGCGGCGCGGCGCTGGCTTGAAGACCACCCGGATGCCTCCTGCGTCCTGTCGGGCGGCAAGGGGGAGGACGAGGATATCTCCGAGGCGGAATGCATGTACCGGTGCCTGACCGCGGCCGGCATCGCCCCGGACCGTCTGTTCATGGAGGAAAGGTCCACCTCGACCCGGGAGAACCTGCTTTTTTCCATCAGAATCATGAGGGAAAAGGGACTCCTCGGGGACGACGGCAGGAGCGGAGAGCTCGCCATCGTCACCAACGAATTTCATGCCTGCCGGGCCATTCTGACGGCGGAGAGCTTCGGGATCCGGGCGGGGGCCGTTCCGGCTGCCTCGCCCTGGTGGCTGCTGCCGACATTTTTTGTGAGAGAGCTTTTCGGCATGCCGGCTTATATGCTGGGGCTGAAGTGAGATGTGTGACAAGGGGACAGGCACTCTGTGTGACAAGGGGTGGTGTGACAAGGGGACAGGCACTCTGTCACAGTAATGTGACAGAGTGCCTGTCCCCTTGTCACACCCCGGTCACACAGCCCCGGTCACACAGCCCCCTGTCGCCGCTCTTTGTCCCCCGGTCACATCTTCCCCGGATAACCATCCGCTCTTTGTTAGCACTCATAACCAATGAGTGCTAATTTTCTGTTGACATTTCTGCGCGCGGGGACTACAATCTTCTATGTTTTAAGAATCAGGTCAGTGAAACAGGCTTGACAGACCATAGAGCCGCGCCAGCGCGGCTTTCATAACATAAGAGATTAGAGGAGGCGTATTATGGCAATTGAGAGAGGACCTTTGTCGATCAACAGTGAGAATATGTTCCCGATCATCAAGAAGTGGCTGTACTCGGACCACGATATCTTTTACAGGGAGCTGATCTCCAACGGGTGCGACGCGATCACCAAGCTCAGGAAGCTTGACATGATGGGTGATTATGAGCTGCCCGAGGGTTATAAGGCCAGGATCGACATCGAGGTCGACCCGCAGGAGAAGACGATCAAGGTCACTGATAACGGTCTGGGCATGACCGCCGATGAGGTGAAGGAATATATCAACAATATCGCTTTTTCAGGGGCCGAGGCCTTTATGGAGAAGTATAAGGATAAGGCGAGCGATGACCAGATCATCGGTCATTTCGGTCTGGGCTTTTACAGCGCCTTCATGGTCGCGGAGCTGGTCGAGATCGACACCCTGTCCTACCAGGAGGGCGCGGCGCCCGTGCACTGGGAGTGCGACGGCGGCAGCACCTATGCCATGGATGAAGGGTCCAAAAAGACGGTCGGCACGACGGTCACCCTGCACCTGTCCGATGACTGTGTGGAATTTGCCAATTATTACAGGGCCCAGGAGGTCATCGAGAAGTATTGCTCCTTCATGCCCGTGGAGATCTATCTGTCCGAGCATGACACCAAGATGACGGAGACGATCAACGAGTCCGAGCGCAGGCCCGATGATGTGGTCATCGAGGTCATTGAGCCGGAGAAGAAGGCGGCTCCCGAAAAGAAGGAGGGAGAGGACGCCGGGGACGAGGAGCCCGAGGAGAAGAGGCTCAAGATCCGCCGCAGGCCGGTCCTCTGCAATGATCCCAGCCCGCTCTGGGCCAAGGCTCCAAAGGACTGCACGGATGAGGAATACAAGGCCTTTTACAGGAAGGTCTTCCACGACTACAAGGAGCCTCTGTTCTGGATCCACCTGAATATGGATTATCCCTTCAACCTCAAGGGCATTCTGTATTTCCCCCGCCTCAATCTGGAGTACGAGTCGGCTGAGGGCGTGATCAAGCTCTATAACAGCCAGGTCTTCATTGCCGACAATAT
This sequence comes from Lachnospiraceae bacterium UBA4317, assembly GCA_002394525.1. The sequence goes on from DGUF01000288.1 coordinate 16,692, forward strand.
CAAGGAGGTCATTCCGGAGTTCCTCATGTTGCTCAAGGGCGTGATCGACTGCCCGGACCTGCCCCTCAATGTCTCCAGGAGCGCCCTGCAGAACGACGGCTTCGCCCAGAAGATCTCCGACTATATCTCGAAGAAGGTCGCTGAGAAGCTGGCCGGTATGTGCAAGACCGACAAGGAAAACTATGACAAGTACTGGGATGATATCAGTCCCTTTATCAAGTACGGCTGCCTCAGAGACGACAAGTTCTGCGAGAAGATGACGGACTACATCCTCTTTAAGGACCTGGACGGCAAGTACCACACCCTGCCCGAGGTACTGGAGATCAACGCGACGGACAAGGCGGAGGAGTCCGCCGAGGATGAGAAGGGTGAGAAGGTCGAGGCGGAGGTCGTCTCGGACGGCGATGCGGCTCAGGCTGAAAAAGAGGAGCCCAGGGAGCGCACGATCTACTATGTGACCGATCCCGAGCAGCAGAGCCAGTATGTGCGCATGTTCCGGGACAATGGCATGCAGGCCTTCGTCCTCAGCCACAACATCGATCAGCCCTTCATCTCCCAGCTGGAGGCCAAAAACGAGGGCATCCACTTTGCCAGGATCGACGCGGACATCCAGGATTCCCTCCGCGCGGACGGGGACGAAGCGGTCGATGAGGAGAAGGCAAAGGCCGACGGCGAGAAGATCGAAAAGATTGTGCAGAAGGCCCTGGACGACGATAAGCTGACCGTGAAGCTCGAGACCCTCAAGGACGCCGCGGTCTCCTCCATGCTGACGGTCGATGAGCAGACCCGCCGCATGAACGATATGATGAAGATGTACGCGGCCAACGGCATGGGCTTTGGCATGAGCGACATGGGCAGAGAGGGCCAGACCCTGATCCTCAACGCCGCCCATCCTCTGGTCCAGTATGTGCTGGCCAACGAGGAGGGTGAGAACACGAAGCTGATCTGCGAGCAGCTCTATGACTTGGCTGTCCTGCAGAACGAGCCGCTGACCGGCGACGAGATGGCCAGATTCGTGGCCAGAAGCAACGAGATCATGATGATCCTGGCCAAAGCCTGAAGAAGGGACTAAAGACGATCACGGCCCCGGGCCGGGGACGCAGCGGCTGACTCATTACATGTAACGGTTGCGCCCAGCGTTTCCAATGCGGTTTCGCGCTGCCAAACAGCGGGCTTTTACCTATGATTTTTTGCGGTTGACTTTGCGGTTAACATAGAAGGCACAGAACAACAAAGTTATGATATAATTCCCCTTGACGGGATTACGGTCCCGGAAAGGGGAATGGTTTTTCTTATGAGAGATTTTTACACGAAGGAAAATATGCAGGGCGAGCTCTTCCATGTGCGGGAGGCTGGCCTGCTTTTTGAACCGGCAGAACTGTCCTTTGAAACGGATGCCGAGACCAGCCGCGAGGGCACGATCAGGGTGCGGCGGACGGACGGGCAGCCCGCAAGAGGCTATGTCTATCCCTCGGAGCGGTGCATGCGGGGGGTGCGCGAGCAGTTCGCCCCGGCGGCGGACGGGACAGGCAGCATCCGCTGGAAATTTGATTCCCGCGGGATCGCTCCGGGCAGGACTGTGCGGGGCTTTTTTCGTGTGATCTCCCCCTGCGGGGAATACCGGATCCCCTATGAGGTCAGGGTCAGCGGGAAGGGAGAGCCGGCCCGCAGGAAGGGCCTGCAGACCAGGACCTCGGAGCGCGGCCCCAGGCAGAATGTGGACTTTTCCATAACAGTCGAAAAAGAAGAGACCGATCCCGGGATCAGGACCAAGGAGGATTTCCTTGGCCTGGCCGGCCGGGATTTTATGGCGGCCGCAGACTTTTTTTACAGCAGCCGTTTTATAAAGATTTTGACAGAGGATGAGGACAGGACTCTCTACAGGGGCCTCTCCATGCAGAAGGACAATCTGCACAATGTGGGGGAGTTTCTGATCGCCGCCTGCGGAATGGAGAGGACGGTCTATGAACCGGTCGAGAAGACCCTGACCCTGCAGACGCAGGCCGGGAGCGGGCGGACCGACAGCCGCATGGCGGGGAGCCGGGCGGAGAGGGCTCTGGAGGTCCACCGGCAGAGGGTCCGCAGGAACGGGATTGGAGCCGGGGCAGGCCGCCAGGCCGGTCCGGCCGCGGAGGATCTCATCTACCTGCCGCTCCGGATCCGGCGGACGGGAGTGGACTATACGGGGGTCACGATTCTGGCAGAGGGGAGATTTCTCCCGTCTGCTCCTTTTGCTGTCCTGCCGGCGGATATTGAAAAAAATGCAGTCCCCGCATCGGATATGGGGAAAAATGCCGTCTCTGCAGCGGACATGGATAAGAATGCCGTCTCTGCGGCAGGCGTTGAAAACAATGCTGCTCCTGCGGCGGACATGGAAAAAAATGCCCTTCCCGCGGAGGAGCCGGGGGAGGACCTGCTCTTCACGGTCCGGATCCCGGTGAACCGGGCGGCCCTGCATGCCGGCCGCAATGTGGGCCGGGTCATCGTCAGGGGCCCCTTTAATGACGCGGTCCTGCCGGTCGAGGTCTGCTGCGCGCCCTCCGACCCGCCCCTGCGGCGCAGGCAGGAGCGTGAGCTGCGGCTTCTGGAGCTGCAGCTGATGCGGCTGTATGTGGATTTCAGGCTGACGGACAGCCGGGCCCACGCCGATCTGGAGCAGCAGGCGGACCATCTGATCGATGAGATCATCGCCCGCAGCCACCGCGACCAGGTCCCCCGGCTCTACAGGGTGCACATGAGGATCCTGAGGGGCCAGTACGCCGAGGCGGAGAAGGAGCTGAACCGGATCGCAGTCAGGTACGGAGGCCAGGAGGCGGTCCGGAATTATTCGGCCCGGTTTACGGGGGAACAGGAGGGGGCCTACTGCTACAGGCAGTATCTCTATGCCAGGTGCAGAGTGGAGGACACCCAGCTGCGCAGCAGGGTCGTCCGCTTTCTGCGGGGCGTCTACCGGACCTCCGGAAGCTGGCAGGCCGCCTGGATGCTCATGGACCTGTCGGAGGAGTACGCTCCGGGGACGGCGGCCAGGTGGAATTTCCTCCGCCACCAGTATGAGAGCGGATGCAGCAGCCCCGTGATCTTTATCGAGGGCTGGGAGATGGTCCGTGAGGATCCCCGGATCCTGCTGCCGGGCAGCAGTGTCCAGGAGCGCTGGGCCAGGGATGACTTCGGGCTCCTGGTCCTCTGGTACGCGGCCAGGAACAATGTCCTGAGCCCCAAAGCCGCCGAGGTCATGATCTCGCTGGCGGAAA
>DGUF01000110.1 GCA_002394525.1 Lachnospiraceae bacterium UBA4317
AGGTGTTGGTGCGGGGCCGCAGATGGGTGACCGTGCGCAGGTACTCCAGCGTGTGGCGCTTGGGCTGGATGGGGAAGTCGGGCGTGGAGGCGCCCTCGACCGCGACGGCCTCGGCCTGGAGCTCAAACGGCTGCTTGGCGTCCGGGGTCAGCTCGACCCTGCCGGTGACGATCAGCGCCGCGCCGATGTTGATCTTCGAGAGCTCTGCAAAGTTTGCAAGCTGGTCGGTGATGACGACCTGCACCGGGCTGAAGAAGGTGCCGTCGGAGAGCATCAGAAAGCCGAACTGCTTCGAGGCGCGGCGGTTGCGCACCCAGCCGCCCAGCTTGACGGACTTGCCGGCGTAGGCATCGATGTTGCGATAGAGCTCGCGGACAGTTAAAAGTTGTTCCATGTTGTATTCTCCGTTTCACGGGGCGGCCCTGGCCGCCCGTTATTTATTATATTGTATCGCTACAGCAGCATCACGCCTGCATTTTCGCAGGTGGTTCTGGTGTAGGCGTCCCAGATGCTCGACTGCACCTCGCCGATGTGGGCGCAGCCCATCATCAGCATGCACAGCCGGGACTGGCCGATGCCGCCGCCGATCGTGAGCGGCAGCTTGCCCTCGAGCAGGGCGCGGTGGAAGGGCAGGGAAGCGCGCTCCTCGCAGCCGGCCTCCCTGAGCTGCCGCCGCAGGGCGTCTGCATCCACGCGCACGCCCATCGAGGAGATCTCAAAGCTCCGCTCCAGCACCGGGTTCCAGTAGAGGATGTCGCCGTTGAGGCTCCAGTCGTCGTAGTCCGGCGCGCGGCCGTCGTGGCGCTCGCCGGAGCGCAGCCTGCCGCCGATCTGCATCAGAAACACGACCTTGTTCCGGTTTTCCGCGCAGAAGGCGGTCTCCCGGTCGGCGCCGCGATCAAGCTCGGGGTAGCGGTCGGCCAGCTCCTGGGTCGTGAGAAACACGATCTCCCGGGGCAGCTCCGCCGAGAGCTTCGGAAACTCGATCTTGAGCGTCTCGTTGGTGACGTAGATCGCGTTGACGATGCGCTGGACCGTCGTCTTGAGCGTGTCGAGATTGCGCTCCCTGGCCGTGATGACCTTTTCCCAGTCCCACTGGTCCACATAGATCGAGTGGATGTTGTCCGTTACTTCATCGCGCCTGATCGCGCTCATGTCGGTGTAGAGTCCCTCGCCGACCTGGAAGCCGTACTTTTTCAGGGCGTAGCGCTTCCACTTGGCCAGAGACTGGACGACCTCCCCGCGGCGGCCGTTCTGCTCGAGAATGTCAAAATCCACAGGACGTTCGACTCCGTTTAGGTTGTCGTTAAGTCCGGATGAGGGATCGACAAAGAGGGGGGCGGACACACGGAGCAGATTCAGACGTTCCGCCAGCATGTTCTGGAAAAAGTCCTTGACGGTCTTGATACCCACCTGTGTATCGTGGAGATTCAGCGCGGAATGATAACCTTCCGGAATCATTGGATTCTTCATAACTCTGGTAAAAACCTCCTGAATAATGATTAAAAAATGCGCGCGGATCCGGGGCTCGGTTCCGGCTTCTAATAGTAAACAACATTCCGGAGAAAAAATCAATAACTTGTATACAATGATATAAATAGAATTTTTGCCCTTACTGTCCACTCCCCCTCGAAGGGCGTGTGTTTTTTGCCACAGCCTTTCCATATGTCTGGTTCCCGCAGAGAATGTGCCATGTGCCGGAAGCTTTCATGATCGTGTTTTTTGAAGAGGCTGCGACAGGTGGATGCTTTTTTGCGGTGATGTGGTATACTGTAAAAATGACTGATGAAAAGATGACTGATGAAAAGATGATCTTTAAAATATCTGTGCGGGGTCTGGTCGAATTTATGCTGCGGAGCGGATCTCTGGAGCTGGCGGGCGGGAGGTCCGACGAGGCCTCGATGGCAGAAGGTGCCCGGATCCACCGGTCCCTGCAGAAAAAAGAGGGGGCCGGCTATCAGGCGGAGGTGCCTCTGCGGATCGACCTGCCTGTCCTGGCCTCTGACCCGGACCTGTCCGTCCTGCGGCTGGCGGAGACGACAGGTGCTGCTGAGGAGACCGTCGCCCCGGAGGAAAACGGCGGGGACGGGTATAATACTGTCCTGGTCCGCCTCGAGGGCCGGGCAGACGGGATCTACCTGAGAAAAGATGAGGAGAGCTCCCAAGGGGGAACGAATCCTTCAAAAAGAGATTCCTCGAAAAAAGATTCCTTAAAAATAGATTCCTCAACAGAAGTTCTCTCAAAAACAGGTTCTTCAAAAAACAGACCCTCAAATGAAGATCCCGCAGAAGATGGTCTTTCAGAAGAGAATCCCCAAAAGAAGGAAGCGGGGATCTGGACCATCGATGAGATCAAGACCATACGGGGAGCCCTGAAACCGGAGAGGCCCGAGGAGGTCCACCTGGCCCAGGCCCGCTGCTACGGCCGCATCTATGCGGAGCAGCAGGGGCTGGAAAGGATCGGGATCCGCATGACCTACTGCAGCCGGCTGACCGGCCAGGTCTGGTATTTTTATGAGGAATGGACCTATGAGGACCTGGACAGCTGGTTCGGGGACCTGATCCGGAGCTGGCTCCCCTGGCTCGGCCTGCGCCTGTCCTGCCGCCGGACCGCCATCAGGACCCTGCGGGAGATGCAGTTTCCCTATGTCTACCGGAAGGGCCAGTTTGACCTGGCGGCGGGCGTCTACCGGACCATCGTGCATGGCAGGAAGCTCTTTCTGCAGGCGCCGACCGGGACCGGAAAGACCCTGGCCGTCCTCTTTCCCTCGCTCAAGGCCCTGGGAGAGGGGAAGGCGGAGAGGATCTTTTACCTGACCGCCAAGGCCGTGGCCGGCCGGGCCGCGACGGAGGCACTGACCCTTCTGAAGGAGAGGGGGCTGAACATCCGCAGTCTTGTGATCAGTTCCAGGGACCGCATCTGTCCCCTCGAGACGGTGGAATGCACCCCTGCGCACTGTCCCAGGGCCGACGGCCATTACGACCGCGTCAACGACGCCCTGGAGGACCTGCTCAGGAGGGCGGGGGAGGGGGACGTGATGACTGCGGAGAGGATCTCGGAATGCGCGCGGGACCACGGGGTGTGTCCCTACGAGCTGGCCCGGGACGCGGTGGATTTTGCCGATGTCATTATCTGCGACTATAATTATATCTTTCATCCGGAGGCGGCCTTTACCACTCCCTTTGACCGGTCCCTCCTTCTGATCGATGAAGCCCACAACCTTCTGGACAGGGCGAGGGACATGTACAGCGCCAGCCTTTCCAGCAGGGAGGTCCGGACCTTCCGCAGGTCGGTCAGGGACCGGCAGCCCGGGCTCTGGAAGAGCATGAGGGGTCTGGTCCGGGTCCTGGGCCGGCTGGAAAAGGAAGCGGCCGGAGACGGCCGGGGGGACGGTCAGGTCTTAGCGGGAGAGGACAGGCCTGAGAGGGCGCGGGTCCTTGAGGGCTGGACGGAGGAGAAAATTACGAAGGAGTCCGGCACGAAGGAGACCGGCACTCAGGTGACCAGTACCGGGGAGTCCGGCACAAAAGAGACCGGCGGGAAAGAAGCCGGCACTCGGGTGACCAGTACCGGGGAGGCCGGCGCGGGAGAGACCAGCGTCGGAGTGATCAGTGCGGGGGAGACCGGCACGGCGGGGACCCCTGCGAAGGAGGAGCTTCTTTCTGCCCTGCGGGAGACGGGGGACGCGATCCGCTGGATCCTGGAGCAGGACTCGAAGAGCCGGGCCCTGCAGAGCGCGGCCGGGATCGAGACAGAGGGTCCCGGCAGGGACCTGCTGGACTTTTATTTCGGGATCTCTCATTTCCAGAAGATGCTGGAGGAGATCGATTCCCATTATATCGTCTACAGCACGGGAGGCGGCCGGCGCCGGGGAGGGCCCGGCTTTGAGCTCCACCTCTTCTGTGCCGACCCGTCCGGCAGGGTCGGAAGCCGCATGGCGTCCTATATCTCCACGGTCCTATTTTCGGCGACCTTTCTCCCGATCCAGTACTACAAGGGACTTCTGGGGGGAGGCCCGGAGGACTATGAGATGTATGCCCCTTCCTCCTTCCCGCCGGAGCGGCGTAAGATCCTGATCGTAAAGGATGTGACCAGCCGCTACCGCGACAGGAGCGCGGACAATTATGAGCGGATCGCCGGGGCCATCGGTCAGGCGGCCGCCTGCCATCCCGGCAATTACATGGCCTTTTTTCCCTCCTACCTCTTTCTGGAAAATGTGCTGGAGGCCTTCCGCGGACTGTACGGGACCTCTGATCAGGCTCCCGCGGGGATCAGCGTCCTCGCGCAGAAGCCGCAGATGACGGACCGGGAGCGGGCGGATTTCCTGCAGGCCTTTGAGGAGGCACGGACTGACAGTACCCTGGTGGGTTTTTGCGTCATGGGAGGCATGTTCGGGGAGGGGATCGACCTGCGCGATGACAGGCTGATCGGGACCTTTGTGGTAGGAACCGGGATCCCGCCTGTGGATCCGGGGCGCGAACTGCTCAAAAGATACTTTTCGGACCGGGGCCGGGCGGGCTATGATTTTGCCTACCGCTTTCCCGGCATGAACAAGGTCCTGCAGGCCGCGGGCCGCGTGATCCGCACATCGACGGACACGGGCGTGATCCTGCTCCTGGACGGACGCTTCGGGGAGGCAGTCAACAGAGGGCTCTTCCCCGCGGAGTGGGGAGACCCGCTGGCAGTGGACAGCGGGACGGCGGCGCGTCTGGTCGGGGAATTCTGGGACCGGCAAAAATGTTAACTTCAAACCGGCTGAATCGTCAGGTAATTTTGAGAATTATTGCGGAATAAAGACAAAATCGGTTTTTTCAGATTTCTGCGCAAATGTGGATAACTTTGTGGAATTTGGGGAAAACTATTTGATGAGGATCGCGGGGGTGTTTCCGGGAGGATAAAATCACAAACGAAAAACAGACCATTTTAATCTGTGCCGATGATTTTGACCGAAATGGTTAATAAAATTAATGTTAACCGGCGCCGCCTGGGGCGGGAGCCGGAAGAGAGGAGACTTATGTGGGCTGACAAAAGCGTTTTTTACCAGATCTATACACTGGGGTTCTGCGGGGCACCCTTTGCCAACGAGGGGGATCCGGAGGAGGAGATCTCCAGGCACCGGATCCTCAAGGTCAGGGACTGGATCCCGCACATCAAAAAGCTTGGAGCGGACGCGGTCTATTTCTGCCCCTTGTTCTCATCCGACACACACGGCTATAATACAAGGGATTACCGGCGCCTGGATGAGCGCCTGGGGACCAATGAGGATTTCCAAAAGGTGTGCCGGGCCCTGCACAGGAAGGGAATCAAAATCGTCCTGGACGGCGTGTTCAATCATGTGGGGCGGGGCTTTGCCCAGTTTCAGGATGTCCTGAAAAACCGGGAGAACTCTCCTTATAAGGACTGGTTCCACATCGATTTCGGGGGCAATTCCCCCTGTAATGATGGCCTCTGGTATGAGGGCTGGGAGGGCAATTACGACCTGGTCAAGCTCAATCTCCGCAATGAGGAGGTGGTCTCCCATATCTTCGAGGCGGTCCGTTACTGGATCGAGTATTTCGATATCGACGGCCTGCGCCTGGACGTGGCCTACTGCCTGGACCGGGATTTTATACGGCGGCTGCGGTCCTTTACGGATTCTCTGAAGGAGGACTTCTTCCTGGTCGGGGAGATCCTGGGAGGGGACTACAAGGTCATCATGGGCGAGGGGATGCTGCACTCCGCGACCAATTACGAGTGCTACAAGGGCCTCCACTCCGCCTTCAACAGCATGAACATGTTTGAAATCATCCATTCGCTCATGCGGCAGTTCGGCAAGGAGCCCTGGACCCTCTACAGGGGATACCACCTGCTCTCCTTTGTCGACAACCACGATGTGACCCGGGCGGCGACGATCCTCAGGGAGCCGAAGCACCTGCCCCTGCTCTATGCCCTCTGCTTTGCCATGCCCGGCATCCCCTGCGTCTACTACGGAAGCGAGTGGGGCGCCGAGGGGGACAAGAAGAACGGGGACCCGTCTCTGCGGCCCTGCTTTGACAAACCTCAGTGGAATGAACTGACTGACTGGATCAGTCGACTCGCGGAGGCCAAGAAAAACTCTGAGGCCCTGTGCTTCGGGGAGTTCAGGAGTGTGCTCCTGACCAATAAGCAATGTATATTTGAGCGCAAAAGCGAACACGAGCGGGTCATGGCAGCCATCAATGCGGACTCCGAGGAATATGTTGCCCACTTTGACGCGGGCTGCGGGACGGCCGTGGACCTGATCACCGGAAAGATGCACGACTTCGGCGGCGGGAGCCACCTGCCTCCCTACAGCGCGGCTTTCTGGAAGATGGAAAAATAAGAGGATTATATTATGCTTCACCTTGATTCCCCTGAGGTAAGGGGATCGCTCCTGAAGGGAAAGTTCGGCCTGGAAAAGGAAGGGCTCCGGGTCCTGGAGGACGCCTCGCTGGCGCTCACGCCGCATCCTTTTCCCGGGGATGACCACATAACAAGGGATTTCTCCGAGCACCAGACGGAGATCAATACCTCCGCGGAGCCGTCCGCGGAGGGGGCGGTCCATGCCCTGGAGGCCTATGCGCGCTGTCTGAACAGGGCCCTGGCCGGGATGCCGCAGAGGGAATTTATCTGGCCCTTTTCCAATCCGCCCTATATAGGCTCGGAGGAGGACATTCCGGTCGCGCGCTTTACGGGGGAGTCCGCCTCCAAGACCGCCTACAGGGAGTATCTGGCGGGCCGCTACGGCCGCTACAAGATGACTTTTTCCGGGATCCATGTCAATTATTCCTTTTCCGAGGAGCTTCTCAAGGCGGAGTTCTCCCAGAGGGGGCCGGGGCGGACCCGGTCCTTCAGGGACAGCTTTTATCTGGAGCTGGCGGAGAAAGCGGCGGCCTACGGCTGGCTTCTGGTCATCCTGACTGCCGCGAGCCCGGTCCTGGACGCCAGCTTTTTCGAAGCAGGACGGGCAAAGGAGGGGCAGCCGGCTGTATTGTCAGCGGAGGATATCTTTTCCGGTATGGCCAGTGTCCGCTGCAGTGAGCTGGGCTACTGGAATTTCTTTACCCCGGTCTTTGACTACACCAATATCCAGAGATACTCGGACGGGATCCGGAGGTATGTGGAGGAGGGGCTTCTGCATTCCGCCTCCGAGCTCTATTACCCGGTCCGCCTCAAGCCCGGCGGCCGGTACAGCCTGGAGAACCTCAAGGAGAAGGGGGTCGATCACCTGGAGCTGAGGATGTTCGACATCAATCCCTTCCAGGAGGGCGGGCTCGACGTCAGAGATGTGGAGTTTGCCCAGCTCTTCCTGGTCTGGCTCGCAGCCATGCCGCGCAGGGTCATGACGCCCCTGGATCAGGTCCTGGCGGTCCAGAATTTCAAGAGCGCCGCCCGCTACGACCTGTCCACAGTACGGATCGTCATGCCGGACCTCTTCGGGGAGGCCGGGGCAGACGGGAGGACTGCTGCCGAGAGTGTCCTTGAGAGGATGCAGGCCTTTTACCGCGGGCTGGCCTCTGACCTTCCCGGGCGTGTGCAGGAGGTCCTGGACTATCAGATGAAAAAGATCAGGGATCCGCGGACCCGCTATGCCGCGCGTGTCCGCAGGGAGTTTTCGGGGACCTTTCTGCAGAAGGGGATGGAGAGGGCCGCCCGGATCCAGGGACCGCGGCAGGATGGGATCAGCGGCTTTCCGGAGGCGAACGACCGGCCCCTGTTTTTAAACGGAAACGGTTAAAGAACACGTATTTACATTGATTAATGAACAGACCGGCATTATAATAGTTATATTATTCACAATACTTGTGAGCTGTATTGAGGATCTGGATAGACGGGAAAAACTTTGTTGTCACTTTTATCTGATGGAAGGGGGCAGTCTTGGATTATGCCGATAAGGAAGTGAGGGAGTTCTCCGATGATCGCATCAGACAGATGCAGCCGGATGAGATTCGAGCCCTTTTTGAGGAAAACAGGAAGCTCCGGCAGGAGCTTCGGATCCGGGACAATGATATTCTCAGCCATGACCAGGTATTTGACTCGATCGTGAGCGGAACCCTGCACCTGATCCTGGTCATGTCTGTGACGGACGGTACTGCCGAATTTATCACATCCAATATTGATTCCGCCCTTGGCGTCGACAGGGAGGAGGCCATGGAGGATGTGACGAGGATCGGCAGCTTCTTTGACCGGATCGAGGAGTATAACGGCAGGGAGGAGACCCTGATCCACAGGCAGACCGGTGCCCGCAGACGTTATCTGATCTATGTCATCCACCTGCCCTACGGCCGGTCCGACCGCGTCGCAGTCGTCCTCTTGTGCCGGTCCAATCCGGCCAAGGGAGACCTGGAGGAGATGATGATCCGGCAGACGGAGGACGCCAACAGGGCGGCGGGATATTTTATCGCCAGCATGTCCCATGATTTCCGGGTGCCGATCAATTCGATCTCCGGCTTTGTGATGCTGCTCATGAAAAACCCGGAGAACCCCTCCAAGGTCATGGAGTATGCCCACCGGATCGGCATGTCCTGTCAGGAGCTTCTGACGACCGTGGACCAGATCCTGGATATGAGCCGGATCGAGACGGGGGATACGGAACTGGAGTCGGAGGAATTCGGCCTGGGTCTGATGCTGGAGGAGACCGCATCCATTTTTACCAGCCTGGCAAAGGCCAGAAATCAGAGGTTTATCTATTCCGCGACAGGGATCGAGCATGATATCGTCCTTGGCGACAAGGCCAGGATCATGGAGATGTTGCGCGGTGTCCTCTCCAATGCGGTCAAGTTCACGCCTCCGGGCGGCCGGGTGGAGCTCACGGTCACAGGGACACCGGACGAAGCCACCGGGGAGGTGGCCCTGCTCTTTGAGGTCAGGGATACCGGCATCGGCATGGAGAAGGAGGTCCTGGCATCCTATTTCCGGGAGGATGTTTCGGAGAATACGGTGGGTGCTCCGGGACCGGGGACCGGGATCCTTTTGACCAGAAAGCTCATTACCATGATGGGAGGGACCATCACGGCTCAGAGCATACCCGGAGAGGGGACCATTATCTGGGTCCGTCTCCGCCTCAAGATGGTCAACAGCGGTTCGGCGGATTTCTGGAAGCAGCATGGCATCCGCAAAATGCTGGTGGTCAGCGGAAATCTGCAGGAGGCCGCCAGGATCCGCAACCTCATGGAGAGCGCCGGCGTCGATACGATCAGCCTTTCCTCCGGCTTCGGGACAGTCAAGATCATCGAACAGACCAATGCGACCGACAATGCCGTCGATATCATCCTGCTGGATGAGGAGGTGCAGGATATGGACTGGAGAGAGGTCGTCTCCAGCCTTCGGGCCATGTCCTGGATCCGCATGCCTCTGATCTTTCTCATGTCGGGCCGGCAGGTCCGCGACGAAGAGCGCAGAGGGATGGGGATCAGCCAGATCCTTCCCAAGCCCTTCTATATTTCCGCCCTGCACAGGATCATCGAGGAGGTCTGCGAGAGAAATCCGGGGGCCAGTCTGCTGGAGGGCGACGACAGTGAAAACTCCATGACCGGACTGCGCTTTCTGGCGGCGGAGGACAATTCCATGAATGCGGACATGCTCAAGGAAATCCTGGAGATGTCCGGAGCCCGCTGTGAGATCGCCGGCAACGGCAGAGCGGCTCTCGCCATGTTCAGCAACTCCCGTCCCGGCTACTATGACGCGATCCTCATGGACCTGCAGATGCCTGTGATGGACGGCTATGCCGCAGCGGCCGCGATCAGGGCTCTGGAGAGGGAGGATGCCAGGACCATTCCGATCCTGGCCATGACGGCGAGCACTTTTGAAGAAGATATCAGGAAGACCTTCGAGGCGGGGATGGACGCGCATATCCCCAAGCCCCTCGATATCCGGGTCCTTCAGGCAAACGTCCGCAGACTGAAGAAGGGGGCGGGCGGCGCCTGACCACAGGCACCGCGGGAGGACGGTCCGCATGCAGGAAAAAAATATCTGGCAGAGGATCCTGCAAAGAATAAGGGAATGGTTTGAGAGGCTCCTGCGCCTGCTTTTTCCGGAGGACATACTCGGGGAGATCAGGCGGGCCGGCTCCGGGGACGACCGGACAGAGGAACCGGAGGACGGCGCGCTGAGCGAGGAGGAAAGGAGGCGGATGATGGCGTCACCTGTACAGCGTCTGCACGTGCTGTTTACCGGCCGCGTGCAGGGAGTGGGATTCCGCTATCAGGCCATGTATGCGGCCCGGAATGCCGGACTGACCGGATGGGTTAAAAACCTTGCCGACGGCAGCGTCGAGATGGAGGTCCAGGGCCCTTCGGAGGCAATCGACTATATGTTCCTCCAGATCTACAAAGGCAGATGGATCCGCGTTGACCGGATGGAAAAGCAGACCCTGCCTGTCGTCAGCGGGGAGCGGGGGTTTCAGGTGAAGGGCTATTGACCGGTATGAACGAATAAAAAACCACCCTGCGGGGTGGTTTTTTGCGCAGGTCATGCGCCCGTTTCCGGGTGGACGGGAATGAGAGGCGGCCTCAGGCTGGAAGGACAACAGGAACCCGGAAGGAACACAGAAAAAATACAGAGTAAACAGGAATAGGGAAAAATGAGCAGACCTGCGGAGCTGAGCACGCTGTGCTATATACAAAAGGACGGAAAATACCTGATGCTGCATCGGACCGTCAAGAAAAACGATGTGAACAAGGACAAATGGATCGGGGTAGGAGGCCACTTTGAGGCGGATGAGAGTCCGGAGGAGTGCCTGCTGCGGGAGGTCCGGGAGGAGACGGGCTACCGGCTGACCTCCTGGAGGTTCCGGGGGATCGTCACCTTTGTCTCCGGCGGCGGGGTGACCGAATACATGCATCTTTTCACGGCGGACGGCTTCGAGGGGGAGCCCGTGGCCTGCGACGAGGGAGAACTGGAATGGGTCGATATCGCCCGGGTCTGGAAGCTCAACATCTGGGAGGGGGACAAAATCTTTTTCCGCCTGATCGACGAGGATGTCCCCTTCTTCTCGCTCAAGCTCGTCTATGACGGCCACAGCGGAGTGGTCTCCGCCGCCCTCAACGGGGAGCCCATGGAGCTTTTTGACATCCTCAATGAGGACGGGACCAAATCCGGCCTGGTCCGGGAGCGCGGCGTCGCCCACCGGGACGGGAGCCTGCACGAGACCGTGCACACCTGGATCGTCCGCAGGGGGGAGAGGAACCGCTGGGAGGTCCTCCTGCAGAAGCGCAGCGCGGTCAAGGACTCCAACCCGGGCTGCTATGATATCTCCTCAGCCGGCCACCTGGCCAGCGGGGACCTGCCCCTGGAGGGGGCCCTGCGGGAGCTGAGGGAGGAGCTGGGGCTCCGGGCCCGGCCGGAGGACCTTCATTATGTGGGACGCCACCGGGGATCCTTCCAGGCGCCCTTCCACGGGAGGATGTTCCGGGACAATGAGTACAGCTATGTCTATGTCATGATTCGGGACATCGATGAAAGCGGGCTCTCCCTCCAGGAGGAGGAGGTCGAATCCGTGCTCTGGATGGACTATGACGAGTGCCGGCGGCAGATTCACGGGGGAACCCTGCCCAACTGTATATATGAAGATGAATTCGACATGGTCGGAGACTACCTGAACAGACAAAACTGATGCAATGACAACTGGAGGCATAAATGGCTTTATCCACCTATACCTATGAACAGCTGGGCTTCGGGACCGAGCTGGTGACACAGACAGACAAGGAAAAGGAGGCCCTGGAAAAATCCTGGGCCGCCGCCTTTGCCGCGGATATTTTTCCCTATATTGATGAGCAGATCTTTATCCCGCTCTACAGTGAGCGCAAGTCCAGGCGCAATGTCCCGGTCAATGTCCTGGCCGGGGCCATGCTGCTGCAGGAGATCCGGAGCATGTCCGACGAGGAGCTGGTGGAGGCGGCCATGTTTGACCTGCGCCTGCGGACGGCCCTCCATATCACCAATGTCGTGGGACAGCCGATCAGCCTGCGGACCATCCAGCGCTTCCGCACCCGCCTGCGCAGGTACAGGGAGAAGACCGGAGAGGACCTGCTCAGGACCTGCTTTGACGGGCTCAAAGACCGGCTGGATCCTTTTCTTACCGCCTATTCCAGATTTATGGTCAATCCGGAGGCCCTGTCAGACCTGCCGGAAGATGGCCTGACCAGGAGGAGGACCGGGGGATTCAGGCGAAAGGCTCAGGAGCCTGCCGGGGAGACCGGCGGAAGTCGCCCGGGCTTTGACCGGCGGATCCTGCAGGATCCCGGGACTTTCAAGATCAATTGTCTGCCCGCCCATTCCGACCACGTGGTCTTTGCCTCGGAGGCGGAGCTGGAGAGGGGGGACAGGGAGGCAGCCGGGACTGCCGGAAGCTCTGTTTTCCGCTGTTCCCTGAACGGGCTGTGGAAGTTCTCCTATGCGGAATGCCCCGCGCAGGCGCCGGAGGGCTTTGAGGCTCCTTCCTTTGACTGCCGGTCCTGGGAGGACATCCCTGTGCCGGCCCATATCCAGATGGAGGGCTATGACGT
>DGUF01000293.1:0-1045 GCA_002394525.1 Lachnospiraceae bacterium UBA4317
AGAAGCGCTGCTCCACCCAGCCCAGCAGCGTCTGGGTGTCATGCGTGCCGCTGTAGGCCATCTTGCCCGGCGCGGGCTTGTAGCCCTCGCGCACGTCGCCGTCAAAGAACTGCACCACGTCCATGCCCGGGAAGCCCGTGCTGGCCACCAGAGCGCGCACGGCGGGCGTGATGATGCCCAGGTCCTCGGCAATGACCGGCCGATCCCCGATCGTATCCTTCAGGGCCCTGAAGAGATCCATGCCGGGTCCCGGCATCCAGGTCCCGTTCATGGCCGTGTCCTCCTCCGCGGGGATCTCATAGTAGGACTCGAACCCGCGGAAATGATCGATCCTGACCGCGTCATAGAAAAAGAAGGAATGCTCCATCCTGGACTTCCACCAGGCGAAATTTTCCGCCCTGTGCCGGTCCCAGTCATAGATGGGATTGCCCCAGAGCTGGCCGGTCGCCGAGAAGGCATCCGGCGGGCAGCCCGCCACGACCGAGGGCCGGCCCTCCTCATCCAGCTTGAAGAGGTCCGGATGGCTCCAGGCGTCCGCGCTGTCCATGGCCACATAGATGGGCAGGTCTCCGATGATCCGGATATTGTGGCTGGCCGCGTAGCCCTTGAGGGCCTTCCACTGGCGGAAGAACATATACTGCATGAAGCAGTAGAACCTCACCTCGTCCAGGAGCTTTCCGTGCCACTCGCGGACGGCCTCCGGCCGGCGCAGGCGGATGTCCTCGTCCCAGTCCATCCAGGCCGCGTTCTCAAAATGGCCCTTGAGGGCGCTGTAGAGGGCATAGTCGTCCAGCCATTCCTTGTTGTTGGTGATGTAGGTCTCAAAAGCATACCGGTCGTTGTTATAGGCCTCGCTCTTCCACCTGTCGTGCGGCCGGAGAGCATAGGGACTGTTCTCATAGGCCCGGTGCAGGAGCAGGTAGCGGCCCTGGTAGATCCGGTCATAGTCCACGTAGGAAGGGTTTGTGCCGAAATCAAACTGTTCCGCCTCCTCCCTGGTCAGATAGCCGAGCCCGATCAGCTGTTCCAGATCGATAAAATAGGG
>DGUF01000293.1:1168-9461 GCA_002394525.1 Lachnospiraceae bacterium UBA4317
CGGCAGGATCTGCCACCAGCTCTGTCCGGCCTCCGCCAGAAAATCTACAAAACGATAGGCTTCCGTGGAAAAACAGCCGATCCCGTATTTGGACGGAAGGCTTGAGATCGGAAGCAGAATACCGCAGCTGCGTTTCATCACATTTCCTCCTCTGAGCAAAAACGCCTCGAGTTTCAGCAGACCTGAACTGTAACGCGCTTACTTAATCAGTCTTACCCCACTGGATCTTGCGCACCATATTGACGAACTCGCCGTTGGTGCGGGTCTTGGAAAAGAGATCCAGGGCCTGGGTCACGGCCTGTTCGGCGGTCATGCCGTTGAAGGCCCGCCGGATGGTATTGATGGCTGTCAGCTCGTCCGGAGTCAGCAGCAGGTCATCCCTGCGGGTTCCTGAGCGGACGATGTCGATCGCGGGGAAGATGCGGCGCTCCGACAGGCGCCTGTCGAGGACGAGCTCCATATTGCCGGTCCCCTTGAATTCCTCGAACACGATGTCGTCCATCTTGCTGCCGGTGTCGATCAGGGCCGTCGCCAGGATCGTCAGGCTCCCGCCCTCCCGCATATTCCTGGCCGCGCCGAAAAAGCGCTTGGGCATGTGCAGGGCCGCTGGATCCAGACCGCCGGACAGGGTCCGGCCGCTGGAGGGCTCCGTGATGTTGTAGGCCCGGGTCAGGCGGGTGATGGAATCCAGCAGGATCATGACATCCTTTTTGTGCTCCACGAGGCGCCTGGCGCGCTCGATCACCATCTCGGAGACGCGCTTGTGGTGCTCGGGAAGCTCGTCAAAGGTGGAGTAGATGACCTCCGCGTTGGGGCCCTCGATGGCCTCCCGGATGTCCGTGACCTCTTCGGGCCGCTCGTCGATCAGGAGCACGATCAGATGGATCTCCGGATTGTTGTACTTGACGGACCGGGCGACCTCCTTGATCAGGGTCGTCTTGCCGGCCTTGGGAGGGGAGACGATCATGCCTCGCTGGCCCTTGCCGACCGGACACATGAGGTCCATGATCCTCATGGAGACCGTGCCCCCGGCCCGCTCCAGCCGGATCCGCTCGTCCGGGAAGACCGGGGTCATATCCTCGAAATTATAGCGGCGGTTGGCCTCCTCGGGGGAAAAGCCGTTGACGCTCTTGACATAGAGGAGGGCGCTGAATTTCTCACCCTGGGTCTTGACCCTGATATTTCCGACGATGATATCTCCCGTCTTGAGCCCGAAGCGCCGGATCTGGCTGGGCGCCACGTAGATATCATTCTCGCCGGGCATGTAGTTGGCGCAGCGGATAAAGCCGAAGCCGTCCTGCATGACCTCCAGGATGCCGTTGGCCATCTGGCCGCTGTCCAGATCGGCATTGAGCTCATCCTTGTGGAAGACCGGTGTGTCGGGCCTGCCCGGCTGATACATCCTGGAGAGGCGGGAGGCCTCCTGCTGGCCGTCCGCCTGGGCCTGGCCCGCGGGGTCAGCTGCAGCGGGAGCACTGCCATAGCGGTTTGCTTCCTGGGGCCTTGCGGGCACGCTGCCATAGCGGTTTGCCTCCTGGGGCCTTGCGGGCGCGCTGCCATAGCGGCCTGTCTCCTGGGGCCTTGCCGTCTCCCGGCCTGCCTCGGACTGATCATACTGGTAGACCGGGGCCGGCTCCCCGGCCGCGATCCCGGCTCCACCAACGCCGGTCCAGGATCCGGGGCCGGCTGTCTGACCGGCACTCTGCATCCCGGGCTGGGCTCCCTGCCGGGACTGCTGGACCTGCTGGGACTGGAAGGACTGGGCCTGAGACTGCTGGGTCTGGGACTGCTGGTCCCTGCGCTGGTCGCGTCCCTGCTGGCGGCCCCCCTGGGGCTGCTGCCTGTCATCCCGCCTCTGGCGTCCGCTCTGGCGCCTGCCGTTCTGGACACCGGTTCCCGCATTCAGGCGGTTGCGCAGACCGCCGGTCCTGGCCCCGTCTCCCTGGACGTTGTCCCGGGCCTTTTCCGAGTCCTGGCGGCCCTCCTCGCCGGCCGCGCGGCCGCCGCGCTGGTTTCTCCTGGAGGCCGTCTGTCCGTCCCCGGCTCCGCCGGCCGCCTGGCCGGCTGCCATCTGGCCGGATGCCGTCTGGCCTGCCGGATCCTGACCGGCCGCTTCCCCGGATGCGGACTGCTGAGCGGCCTCCGCGGCCTCGCGCTCCTGCTGCATGCGGAGCTCCTGCCTGCGCTGGAACTTCTCCTCCCTGAGGATCCTGGCCTCCTCCTCGTCCTTTTTCAGCATCTCATCGATCAGATCTGCCTTTTTCAAGGTGGAAATGCGCTTCATTCCCCTGTTTTTCGCAATCTCCCGAAGGTCGTGCAATGATATGGATTCATATCTCTCTCTTGTCATTCAAATTCCTCCAAATATGATAAAGACTGCGTCTGAGCGCAGGACAGCATGGCGCCCTGCCGCTTCCGGCAATCTGTGCATTCAAAAATAAAATGTACAATCCTGTAAAAAAGCATAGACCGGGCCGGTCTGACCCTCCTGCAAAAAAAGAACTGCACACATACCATGCATGAAAAGACATGGCCGTTTGATCAGACAAAAAATAAAAACAGCTGATAAAAAACTTATGGTAAAAAAAACCACACTCTCCCGAAGAGAGCTCTATTTTTAAAAAATAGTGGAAAAAAATGCCGATTGATAAGTAAGAATCGCAAGTCCTGCCGCGTCATGCCCGTCTCAGGAATACACTGCGGACACAACTGCTGCGGCCCCGCGGCATGCGGATGATTTGATTACAGATCCGGCAGAAACACCGCAGGCGCGGCGTTCAGCTTTTCACACAGAAACAGTCCATTCTGCTTCAAATGATGTCTTGATTCATGAGCATTATAGTCCAGTCAAAATAGATTTTCAATGAGATATTGATAGATATCCGTGTTTTTTTCCTTCCATTTGTCCGCGATGGCGGCGGCGGAGGCCGCATCCGGCACGGCGATCTTGACCTCCAGCAGGGTCCTGTCCTTCTCGCGTACAGACATGCGCACCTCATAGACCCCCGAGGTCATGCGCTCATAGACGGCCCGGACGTCGCGGTCCTCCCGGATCCTGCGTCCGTTTTCCGCAAGCCAGCGGTCCACCTGGTCCCTGATCCCGGAGCTCAGCTGCATGCCGAAAAAGCCGAGGGTCTCCCGCCCGGCGTCTGTCAGATGCATGAACCTTTTGTCCCCTTCCATATAGACCCGGACCAGGCCCTGCTTCTCCAGCTGGTCGAAGCTCTCCGCCAGGGAGACGAAATTGGCATAGCCGCTCTCCAGGAGGAAGGTGGACAGCATGGGCTGGGTCACATCCCCCTCCGCCCGGTCCAGGGCATATAAAATGATCAGCTTATATACAGTAAATGCTTCATACATGATCAGACCTTCTTTCCAACCATACCGCTCCCGGGAGCGGCACCCTGAGGCGTTTTCGCGGAGCGTTTACTCCCGGTCCAGAAGCTCCTCCGGCCTCCGGTAGCGCTCATCACCCGTCAGTCCGTAGAGGCGGTCGCGGATCTTCTGCTCATAGCCGTTCTGGGAGGGCTCGTAGAGGTGCTCCCCGCGGACAGCCTCGGGCAGATAGGGCTGGCCGCTGTAGTGGTCCCTGTAGAGATGGGCGTACTGGTAGCCGATCCCCCGGCCCAGCTTCCCGGCGCCTCCGTAATGGGCGTCCTGCAGATAGGGCGGGACCGGCAGGTTCCCGGTCCTTCTGACCAGATCCTTTGCGGCAAAGATCGCGTTGACGGCGGCATTGCTCTTTGGGGCGCTCGCGACATAGGAGGCCGCCTGGGCCAGGATGATCTGGGCCTCCGGCATGCCGATCCGCTCGCAGGCCAGGGAGCAGGAGACCGCCAGGCTGATCGCCTGAGGGTCCGCGTTGCCAACATCCTCCGAGGCGCAGATCATGATCCTGCGGGCGATGAATTTGGGGTCTTCCCCTGCCTCCAGCATCCTGGCCAGATAATAGACGGCGGCGTCGGGGTCCGATCCCCGCATGCTCTTGATAAAGGCGGAGATCGTGTCGTAGTGGTTGTCGCCGCCCTTGTCGTAGCGGGGCGCCCGCCTCTGGATACACTCCTGGGCGATCTCCAGGGTGATATGGATCCTGCCGTCCTCCGGCGAGGGCTCCGTCGTCAGCACACCCAGCTCCACGGCGCTCAGGGCCCGTCTGGCGTCCCCTCCGGCCACATCGGCCAGAAAATCCGCGGCGTCGTCATCGATGGCGGCATTGTACATGCCCATTCCCTTTTCGCTGTCATAGACCGCCCGCAGGATCAGGTCGCGCACATTCTCCTGTGAGAGCGGCTTCAGCTCAAAGATCGTGGATCGGGAGATCAGGGCCCCGTTGACCTCGAAATAGGGGTTTTCCGTCGTCGCCCCGATCAGGGTCACTGTGCCGTCCTCGACAAAGGGCAGCAGATAGTCCTGCTGGGACTTGTTGAAGCGATGGATCTCGTCGATGAAGAGGATGGTCTTCTTCCCGTACATGCCCAGGCGGTCTTTGGCGGCCCCGATGGCCTCTTCCATATCCTTTTTGCCGGACGTGGTCGCGTTGAGCTGGACGAACTCGGCGCTGGTCGTGTTGGCGATGACCCGGGCCAGCGTCGTCTTGCCCGTCCCGGGCGGTCCGTAAAAGATCACAGACCCCAGCTTGTCCGCCTGGATGGCCCGGCGGAGCAGGCAGCCCTTTCCGATGATATGCTCCTGGCCCACGACCTCATCGATCGTCGAGGGGCGGAGCCTGGCCGCCAGCGGCGACTCGGTCTGCTGCTGCTCCTCCCGCATATAGTCAAATAGATCCATCTGTATCACCTCTTCGTGTCAAACAGCAATCGCAATGGTGTCAGTGTCAGCCTGCCTGCAGCCGCCGGTCCCGGGCAGGATCAGGGCTGTCATTTATCGGTAGCCGCTGGTTTTGCGCAGGCCCTTGGGATAGTGGTTTTTGAGGATCCCCCCGCTGACCTTGCCCCAGCCGGCCGCGCAGCCGTCGATCAGGACCAGGGTCCAGCCCTTGCCGCAGGCCGGATCCACGGGGATGGACTCGCCCCGCAGCCAGGCATAGGCCTCCGGGCCGGTCCCGGACAGATCCACAGCCCGGCGGACCTCCTCTCTTTTCAGGGCCATGCCCAGGGAATGCGAGGGCTCAAAGCGGCCCTTTCCGGCCGTCCCCAGCTGGAGTCCCGCGCGCAGGACCCGCAGGCCGTCCAGGGGCAGGGTCTCCGGCCGGACCGGCATGCCATACAGGGCATTGCCGAAAAAGCACAGGTTTTCCTCCCGGAAAAACCTGCCGGCCTCCTCATCCTCAGGAAGGACCAGGCTGTCCTCCATAAATTCCCGCCACAGCCTGCGCAGCTCCTGCCGTTCCGGCACCTCCCCTCGCCCTCTTGCGGCCCGGCGGTCCTTTGCCCGTTTTTCCTTCTTCTTTTTCCCGCCTCTGATCCCGCGCGGGCTCTCTGCCGGACCGGGGTCTCCAAAGGCGGCATTCCGGTTTTCAGAACCTGTCAGGACTTCTCCGTCTAATCCGGATCCGGCCGCGGTTCCAGTCAGGGCTTTTATGGCGCCGGAAGTTCCGGCCCCGCAGGCGGCCTCCTTCACAGGGTTTTCTCTGTCACCGGGGGCCTTTTTGCGAAGGACCGCGGCAAAATGCCCCTCTCCCCTGACCAGGTGGGGCCAGAGGCGGACTGTCCCGCGAAGGGGATCAGCCTGACCAGCCTGGTCTGCAGCGCCGGATCCGGCTTCGGGACCGGCCGCATGGCTTTTTTCAGCCGGGCTCTCCTCCGGGCCGTTTCCTGCCTGGTTCTCCTCCGGGCCGGCCCCTTCACGGATCCCAATCCTGTCCGCCCACTCCGGACGGCCCCCGGAAAAGCCCCAGTCCCGCATCCTTTTTTCCGCATCCGGATACCGGGATCCGATCACCTCCCGGGCAGGCAGGATACAGAAGTCGGCATGGCCTGACAGAAAACGCCGGATGACGCCCTCGTCCTCCTCCGGGGCGAAGGTGCAGGTCGAGTAGACCAGGATCCCGCCCGGGCGGAGCATGGCAGCGGCCTCCTCCAGGATCTCCATCTGCCGGTCCGCGCACATGAGGACATTGTCCAGGCTCCAGTTGCTGACCGCCTCCTCCTCTTTGCGGAACATCCCCTCTCCGGAGCAGGGCGCGTCCACTACGATCCGGTCAAAAAAGAAGGGAAAACGGGAGGAAAGGCGCTGGGGCGTCTCACTGGTCACGACGGCATTGCGGACCCCCATGCGCTCCAGATTGGCCGAGAGGATCTTTGCCCTCTCCGGGTGGATCTCATTGGCGACCAGAAGTCCCTTTCCGGCCAGATCGGCCGCCAGCCTGGTGGACTTGCCGCCCGGGGCCGCGCACAGGTCCAGCACTCGTTCACCGGGCTGCGCCCCGCAGAGCATGGCCGGCACCATGGCGCTGGCTTCCTGGATATAGTACATCCCCGCCTCGTGCCAGGGGAGCCGCCCCGGACGCAGGGCCTCGGGATAATAGAAGCCGTCCTTCTCCCAGGGGACCGGTTCCAGACAGGCCCTGGCTTCTGCTCCGGGCCCTTTTTCTTCTGCCCCCGGACCCGGCCTCTCAGACTGCGGTCCGGGAGCAGGCCCATTGGCCGGCCCCCCAGGCTCCGGTCCGAAAGTCGGCTCATTGGCCAGCCTCTCAGCCTCCGGTCCGGAAAGCAGCCCATTGAACAGGCTCTCCGCCTGCCCGCGGTCGGCCTTCAGGGGATTGAAACGCAGTGAAAAACAGCGTTCCCGCCCGTAGGAGGACAGGAACGCCTCATATTCTGTTTCTGTCAGCAGGTCCCGCATCCGGGCCGCGAAGCCGGCGGGAAGCTGAAAGCCCTCCCCCGTCTCCGGCCGGCTGCTTTTTCTGTCTGTCCTGTCTTCTGCCATCTTCTCTCCTGGAAATTCTTATGTTTCTTTTCGCTGCTGCATCTACAAGGGCGGCATACAATTCCGTTGTTTTACGGGATCATTTCCAACGGGAATCGCCTGTCGCGATCTCGGCGATCTGCCGGACGGCGTCCTCCGCCGCCGCGAAATCCGCCGCGTCCCGTTTGTCTCCCCCCGCGTGCAGGGCCAGGATGCGCTGGTTGCGGCTGCCCCGGTAGAGAAGGGTGATGTCCTTCTCCTCGAGGATAAAGCGGCCGTCGACCAGGATGTCGATCAGGGACAGCATCTCATCCGTAAAACGAGTATGCTTTGCCCCTCCGCCCAGCAGGTCCTTTTCATAGGTATAGCCCGTATAGCACCAGACGCTCTTGTTGGGGTAGATCTTTTTTACCTTTCTCAGAAGTCCGGTCAGGGCCTCCTGGTTCTCCGGCTCAAAGGGCTCTCCGCCCAGGATCGTGAGCCCCTCGATGTAATCGGGCAGGAGCATGCCCAGGATCCCCTCCTCCGTCTCCGTCGTAAAGGGCCGGCCGAAATTGAAATCCCAGGTCTCGGGATTAAAACATCCCGGGCAGGCGTTGCGGCAGCCGGAGACAAAGAGGCTGACCCTCACCCCGGGTCCGTTTGCGATATCATATTCCTTGATCTCAGCGTAATTCATTGGCTTATCCTTCTGTAAGTAAAACTATCTCGCTGTAAGTAAAACTCATGTATTTTTGAAAAAACGCGGGCTTCTGCTCAAATCGGGGGTGACGCGGGCATCACGGCGCCTGCGGCACAAAGACCATGTCGCGGTCTATGACGGTGTCCTCGGTCAGGAGGCTCCCGTCCTCCGCCGTCCAGCTGCCGATCTCCCCGTATTTGCTCCGGAAGCTCCCGTAGAGGTACTCCCCGTATTTCTCGACAGGAACAAAGCCGATCCGGTCCCCGCGGCGCACATAGATATCCATGTCTGAAAAACCGTAGCGGAGCGTGACCCTGCAGAAAGCCTGCGGATCAGCGGTGTAGTCCTGTAAAAATGCCATGCGGCCCTGCAGCCAGCTGCGCAGGGACAGGGCGCTTTCCATATATTCATTGTCCTCGTGCCAGACATGGCAGTCCATGGCGGCTGATGTCTCCAGGCGGGCAGACAGGACGTCAAAGCCCTCCAGCCACTTCTCCAGGGCGGGGCAGAACTCCTCTTTAAAGATCCTGTCCACAGCCTCCGAAAAAACGGGGAAGCTCTCCAGCTGTGTGAGCCAGCCCTCTCTGTGGTCGCGCAGCCACATGCTGCGCTGCATCACATTGGGCAGGCGGCCCAGGCCGGTCGCCCCCATGGAGAGGTCAAAGTCCCAGACCGGCCCGCAGTAGAGCAGGGGGTCATCCGCGTCCTTGTAGACAAAAAAGCTGAAGCTCTCCACGTCCCACT
>DGUF01000152.1:0-120 GCA_002394525.1 Lachnospiraceae bacterium UBA4317
GCCAGGGCCTCCGCGCCTTCGCCGAGTGGTACAAAGAGTATTACAAATGAGTCACCGTGTAAGTCACCGGGGATATTTCAGCCCGACTCACTTTTAAAGGTGAGTCGGGTGTGACAAGGG
>DGUF01000152.1:249-2884 GCA_002394525.1 Lachnospiraceae bacterium UBA4317
ACCTGTCCCCTTGTCACACCTGTCCTCCTGAAAACTGCACCGTCAAAAACCTCCCTGCCGCTTTTGCGGTCAGGGAGGTTTTTGTTTTTTGCAAAACCAGAAATTCAGGCGAAAAATGGTGTCTGAGCGATCGGGCAGTCAGTCCGGGATAGCTCAGTCACCCGGTACGTCCCCCGACTCACTGCTCAGAGCATACTGTCGAGATATGCTTTTACCGCTTGGAAATAATAACAAATTGCTTTGCAGAGGTTTTTAGAAGCCTCGAGGCTCTGTTCACTCTCCAGGATTCCGCGGCAGTAGCTCATGGGGCTGAAGTCAACAGTCGCCAGGGGCTGGATGTCTGTGGCTCCGGAACCTGATCCCAATGCTGAAGCAGCTTCTTTCGTAATAATGACCAGTCTGGAATTTCTTCCCAGGTTCCGTGGAGAAAAAGCTTCAACTGTGGCGTAGTACAGTTCCTTCCGGCTGTCATATCCGCTTTCCGCTTCTTCACCGGATTCAGTAAAGAACCTGTAATCCTCCGCGGTCTTTCCCTCTCCCGGCTGGTAATAGAAGCGGACAGAGATCTCTGTACCAAGGAGCAGGGTTGCCTCTTTGATCCTGAGGCCGTCTTCTTTGTCGTTCAGCACATAGCTGTAGCTATAACCCGAGAGATCAGGCTGAGGCCAGTCCTGAACGGGGTCCTCCCCCTGGCCGTAAATGCCCTGTGCCGGCAGGTTTTCTGTATGATATCCCGCATAGACCTGAGTATATTTTCCATAATTGAGCATGGCGCGGACGACATTCTTCTCAGAAGAGGAATAGTCTGTTCCGGCAAGGACCGTATCGGCATAGGTGCGGATGGTGTATACCGCCGGTGTGCCGTCTTTGCCTCCCACATTCATGGTCAGGGTCACCGGATCCGTCATCTGGCGGGCGGTCAATTCTATGGAGAAAACGGCTCTTCCGGTCTCGTCCGGGTATGTCTCGGAGACCTTCTGCTGTATAGTCCTGCCCTCGCAGACAAGGGTCATGTAGTCATTCTCCGTGACATGATCCCGGTCCAGGGCCACGTGGAAGTTCATGCCGATCCTGTCTGTGAGGAAAAGGCTGGCTGCTTCAATCTTCGCCATCTCATCCACTGTCGGCCCGGGATCAACGGGATCCGGATCATCGGGCAGGGCCGATCCGGGCACATAGTCCTCCGCGGACAGGGTCAGCTCTTCGTCCGTGAAAAGGGCTCTGGTGTCCGAATCATAGGTGTAACTGATGGAGCCGGCCGGATAAGTGTAGACAAAGGTTCTGCCTTCCTCCTCCACAATCACCTCCTTCTCCTCCCAGCTGAGGCTGTAGCCGCCGTCCACGCTGCCGGAGATTCCCTTGAGGAAGAGGCTGCCATCCTCCCCGACGCTCTCTTGGTCGGAGTTGGTGACATCCGCCATATAGTTTTTTCCGTCATCCATGTGGATGATATTCCACTTGTGATCGCCCTCGCCGATCCCGCCGGTCATGAAGCCGGTCGGGCAGTAGGCGCAGACCCTGCTGTTCTGAAAGACGGTAAGCTCGCACAGGTACTGGAAGGCCTCCGAGTAGCCCTCGCAGACCACGTTGGTGTCCGGATTCTGGTCAAAGACATAGATCAGGTCCCAGGCGCCGCCATCGGGGTAAGCGTCTCCGCCCTCTCTGGCGTCATCGTTGTAGGAAACCTCAGCGCAGATCCTGTCCTTGTAATAGACCAGCCTGTCATAATCACTCAGGCCCTGGCTGTCAGCATCAGCCACGATGGACTGCGCGAAGCCGGACGCGGCGGACGCCGCCCCGGTCTTTGCCGTGTCGGCCGTAAACTCGTCACCGCCCAGCCTGTATTTGGATTCCACCCTCATGGAGAAGGTGACTGCCTGATCTGACAGGTGGACATAGCCCTCATACTGGTCCCCGTATCCACTGGCGCTTGTTTTGTAAGCGGAGGTCCCAGACCAGGCGATCCCGCCCTTTTGCCAGTAGAGCTCATAGGGGCTGTCCGCCCAGAGCCGCTGGAAAATCTTATGGGCATCATAGGTAAACATGGCGTCGACGGCAGTGCCCACATCCGGGTTCCACTCCCCCTGTCCGTCCACCTTCCTGTAAATATAGTCCAGGCCAAGGTCCGCTGCTGTGTAGTCCTTGTCGGGATCGATCCCAAGGTCTGTAAAGGGGACCTCGACGACAGTGGAAGCCTCCCGGCCGGCCGCGACCTCTGCCGCCCGGGCCAGCAAGGCGTCATAGATGACCCTGTCCTGGCCGGTCAGGCTGGCACCCGTGACCTTTTTGGATTTCTTTCCGCCCGTCTGAGACGAGCCGGCCGCGCCTGCAGCCTCCTCGAAGACGCTCTCGGCATACTCCTCAAAGAGCTCATCGTTATCGGGATGGTCGACATCAATTTCTTCCGTGACCGCATCCACGGAATCGGTCACGGTCTCCAGGGGAGCCTCCGAGGCGGACTCCTCCGGGGAGGCTTCCTCTATGAGGTTTTCTTCTATGAGAGTCTCCCCGGCGGGAACGTCTGCAGGGGGCGCCTCATCAGTGGCGGACTCCTGCACTGCAGATTCTTCTGCGGCAAAATCATCTGCAGAAGGATTCTCTTCCGCGGGTGCCTCCGCATCCTGGCCGAAAGCAG
>DGUF01000152.1:2974-6467 GCA_002394525.1 Lachnospiraceae bacterium UBA4317
TGGCCGAAAGCAGCCTCTTCCGCAGGCGCCTCCGCATCCTGGCCGAAAGCAGCCTCTTCCGCAGGCGCCTCTGCGTCCTGGTCGAAAGTATTATCTCCGGCAGGCGCTTCTTCTACCGGTACAAAATCATCTGTCTCCGGACCGGCCTGGGCCGTGCCGCCGCTCTCCTCATTGATATTTTCTGTTTCCGGGGCTTCCACAAACTCAGCCTCCGGCAAGAGGATCCCTTCTTCTGAAGATATGGAATTCTCTTCAGTCTGTGTCTCCCCCGCCGAAAAACCGGCATCTTCTCCTGCAAGCCCTTCTTCCGAAAAAGAGGTCGTCTCCTCCGCAGGTGTTTCTGCCGAAAATACTGCCAGCGGCAGGGCGGAGAGCGTCAGAGCGGCCGCGAGAAGGACGGCAGATATTCGCGTATATTTTCTTCGCATGATTGTCCTCCGTATTGAAATGCGAATCACTGTTTTTGATCTCGATTTACCAAAAATGTAAACAAAGGGATATAAAGGGATATGTTCTATGTCTCGGTCTCCAGGCACTATGTCACATTGCAGTGACACAGTGCCTGTCCCCCTGTCACATTATTTGACGGTGATCCGGCAGGTGGCTTTCTTTCCGCTGCCGTCGGCCGCCGTGGCAGTGATGGTCACGGTGCCTTTTTTGATCCCCTTGACCACACCTTTGGCGGTGACTGTCGCGACGGCCTTGTTGCTGGTCGTCCACCTGACATTTTTGTTGTTGGCATTGGACGGGGCTGCCGTGGCCCTGAGGGTGAAGCTCTTTCCCCTGTTGAGGGTCAGGGTAGTTTTATTGAGTTTGACGCTGGTCACAGGCTGTCTGACCGTGACCTTACAGGAGGCATACTTTTTGCTTCCATCGGCCGCCGTGGCCGTGATGGTCACGGTGCCTTTTTTGACGCCCTTGACAACGCCCGCGGAGGTCACGGTGGCAACCGCCGTGTTGCCGGACTTCCAGGTGACCTTTTTATTATAGGCATCAGACGGAGCAAGGGTGGCCTTGAGGGTGAAGCTCCTGCCCCTGTTGAGGGTCAGGGCGGTCTTATTGAGCTTGACGCTGGTCACAGGCTGTCTGACCGTGACCGTGCAGGAGGCATACTTTTTGCTTCCGTCGGCCGACGTGGCCGTAATGGTCGCGGTACCCTTTTTGACGCCCCTGACAACGCCCGCGGATGTAACGGTGGCAATCGCTGTGTTGCTGGACTTCCAGTTGACCTTTTTATTATAGGCATCGGACGGGGCAAGGGTGGCCTTGAGGGTGAAGGTCCTGCCCTTGTACAGGGCCAGATTGGTCTTGTTGAGGCTGACGCTGGTCACAGGCTGTCTGACCGTGACCGTGCAGGAGGCAGTGACATTGCTTCCGTCATTGGCGGTCGCTGTGATGGTCGCCGTCCCTTTGGCGACGGCTTTGACCTGACCCTTCTGGTCCACAGTCGCGACCTTTGTGTTGCTGCTCTTCCAGCTGACAGATGGATCGGTCGCATCGGCGGGTTCCACTGCGGCGGTCAGCTTCCCGCTCGCACCCGCATACAGATTAAGCGATGCTTTATCGAGGGTAATGACCTCTATCTTCTCCTGCGACGGGCCCGGTTCCTCCGGCTCCCCGCCGTCCGGCACCAGATCCAGCGGCTCCGTCTCCGTCACCTGGGCCGGATCCTCCAGCCCGATCTCCGCGGACGCGCTTCGGGCAGCACCGGCAGATCCATTGCTGACAGCAAAAACAGGCTCCTGGAGAGAGCCTGCGATCAGTATGGCTGCCAGCAGCAGGGCCAGCCTGTTTTTCACTTTGTTCATTTCCGTTCTCCTTCCTTACGCTATCTCAATGAAACGACAAGATGATCCATGAATGATGATTCACAGATGAAAATCTATACAGCAGGAAAGTTTTCTCTATTTTAGCAGATTTCTCTTAAATTAACACCCGTTTTGTGCCGTGAGAGAGGAGGGATCGCGCCGCAAGGAAGCAGAGGGATCGGGAGGGATCGAGGCGCTGAGGTGTGACAGGGGGACAGGTGTCACACCTGGCACGTTTTTCCCTTTGACAGCATCTTCGGTCTATGATAGTCTACATCTATACTCCCAAGGGAGTATAGCGAAAACTGTTCAACAGGGAGGACGTCATGATGCTATCTGTTTTCCACGGATCAGAGAAGATCATCCGGGAGCCGTTTTTCGGAGGCAGCAGGGACAACAATGATTACGGAAACGGATTCTATTGCACGGAAAATGAAGATCTCGCAAGGGAGTGGAGTGTAGACGAAGGCCGGGATGGATTTGCAAACAAATATACTCTGGATACAGACGGCCTGGCCATTCTGAACTTAAACGGAGGCAGTTACAGCATTCTGCACTGGCTCGCAGTTCTCCTGGAAAACCGGAGATTCCAGATTACCTCCAGGCTGGCCCGCGAAGCCAAAAAATACATTCTGTCCAGATTCCGGATTCCCTATCAGCAGGCGGACCTGATCATCGGTTACCGCGCCGATGACAGTTACTTTTCCTTCGCCAGCGATTTCCTGAACGGGACCATATCGCTTTCACAGCTGGAGGAAGCCATGTACCTGGGTAAGCTCGGAGAGCAGATCGTATTAAAGAGCCAAAAGAGCTACCGGCATATCCGCTTCGAAGACTACAGCCACGCAGAGGCGGCCATATGGTATCCCCGCCGCGAGAGGAGGGACCGCGCCGCAAGGAAGCAGTATTTCAGACAGGATCTGGATGGATGGAAAAAAGGGGAGCTCTACATGCCCGTCATTTTAGATGAGGAGATAGGACCGGATGATGCACGCATACAGCGAATTGTATATTGAGAATGCACAGAAAGTCATGGCACAGATGCTGCATTGTGCCATTTATGATCTGGGTATGGACTATGACCCCTTCGCAAGGCTCTTTGTCCAGTCCGGCGCCGCAGACCAGTTCGGTAAGGGGAATCCCCGCTTTGTGGCAGGCATGTCCGGAACAGAGCTGGCCGAGGAGGTGATCAGACGGGTCACTGGGACCGGCTGCCGGATTGACGCGCAGCCCTGTTTTGACCGTTCGGATGCCTGGTGGACCGGATCCACGATTGCCTGGTACCAGTGGTATGAGGGATGTTCCTTCCGCGTCCTGTTCTCCGAGGTTCCCTGTTCCTCGATCGCAGGCATGTATAAAAAATACCACGAGATGGACCTGCTGCACTCAGCTGAGGAAATCAGCCGCCTGCGCAGGCTGTCCGCATATCGGGAGCAGGTTGCTCTCAAGCGTCTCAGGGAGGCCTCGGGGCTTAGTCAGAGCGAACTTTCCAGGGCTTCCGGAGTGCCGGTCAGGACTATCCAGCAGTACGAGCAGCGGCAGAAGGATATCAGGAAAGCGGCCTTTGAAACTGTCAGCCGCCTCGCGGCCGCGCTCCACTGCAGCCCCGGACAGTGCGTGGACGGGTGAGAGGAGGGACATGGTGTGACAAGGGGTGTGACGGGTGTGACAAGGGGACAGGCACT
>DGUF01000129.1:0-5848 GCA_002394525.1 Lachnospiraceae bacterium UBA4317
GGATGTCGCCGAACATGTTCTCGGTCACGATGACATCGAACTGCTCGGGCTCCAGGACCAGCTGCATGGCGCAGTTGTCGACATACATATTGGAGACCGTGACCTCCGGATAATCCTTCGCGACCTCCGCGACCACCTTTCTCCAGAGGCGGGAGGTATCCAGGACATTGGCCTTGTCGACGCTGCAGACCTTTTTGCCCCGCTTCATAGCGATGTCAAAGGCGGTCTTCGCGATGCGGCGGATCTCCTTCTCATCATACTTGAGGGTGTCGACAGCAGTCTCGACCCCGTCAATGACCTTTGTATAGCGGTCGCCGAAATAGAGGCCGCCCGTCAGCTCACGGACAATGACCAGGTCGAAGGTCCGCCCGCCGTCCCTGGCGGCCAGGGGGCAGGCATCCGCCAGTTCCCTGTAGAGATAGGCCGGCCTGAGATTGGCAAACAGGCCCAGAGACTTGCGGAGCTTCAAAAGACCTGCTTCGGGACGCAGCTCCGGGGCGAGCCTGTACCAGGGAGAGGTCGCGGCATCTCCGCCGATCGAGCCCATGAGGACGGCGTCACAGCTTCTGGCCGTCTCGATGGCTTCGTCCGTAAGCGGCACGCCGCAGGCATCGATCGAGCAGCCGCCCATCAGGATCTCCGTATAGGAAATAGAGTGGCCGAATTTGCCGCATACCTTTTCCAGTACCTTCTGCGCCTGGGCAACGATCTCGGGACCGATCCCGTCGCCTCTGATCACACCGATTTTCATTTCCATAAAGACTTCCTCGCTTTCCGGTGTATTTATTGACTCATCAGTCCACTGACGCTTTAAACAAGTAAAGTGCAGACATGCCACTCTTCCCGCATGCCTGCACATAATCACCTGTTCACCCGGGGAAAAACCTCCCGGTCAAAATAATGGTTCTGCAGTAATGATCCGCGCCCGGAGATTTTCAGCCTGATGCAGGTCACTGCATACACCATTATTCAGCCTTCTCTTCAGCGTCCTCGGGCTTCTCGATCTGAATGATCGCCCCGCGCTGCATGGGGATGCGGCAGTTTTTGTTGTAGCCGAACTCAACAATAACGGTATCCCCGTTGATATCGATACAAACGCCATAGAAACCGGAACTGGTCAGGACCGTGTCTCCGACAGCCAGTGTTGACAGCATGGCTGCCTTTTCCTTCTCCTGCTTTCTCTGGGGACGGATCAGGAAAAACCACATGGCGCCAAAGATCACGACCATGTAGATAATCGTCCCGAAACCAGCAAATCCGGTAGAACTCAGCATCATTCCACTCATGTTAAACTATCCTCCATTTAAACTTAAAGAGATTTAATGACATTTTTACGTCATTGCCCTATATCATACAACAAAGTTGATGGTATTTACAACTGGTTTTTTATTAGGACAGCTTTTAGCCTTCTCCCTCCTGCATTTCCTCGAGGGCCTTCTTTTTGAAGGCGGCAAAGGAGCCGCCGTCGATGGCATCGCGGATCTGCTCCATCAGGTGATTGTAATAATAGAGGTTGTGCATGACGCCCATGCGCAGGCCGAGGGCTTCCTGGGCCTTGTAGAGGTGGCGGAGGTAGGCCCTGGAGTAGCCGGCGCGGCAGACCGGGCATCCGCAGCCCTCCTCGATGGGTCTGTCATCCTCAGCATAGCGGGCGCTCTTGATATGGACTGTGCCCTTCCTCGTATAGAGATTGCCGTGTCTTCCGTTCCGGCTGGGATAGACGCAGTCAAAGAAGTCGATTCCCCTGTCCACAGCCTCCAGGATATTCTGCGGTGTCCCGACCCCCATCAGGTAGGCGGGCTTGTCCGTCGGCAGGTGGGGGACCGTGTGGTCCAGGACATCATACATCTGCTCATGGGTCTCTCCGACCGCGAGTCCGCCCACGGCGTAGCCGTCCAGGTCCATTTCGGAGATCCGGTCGGCGTGATCCATGCGGATATCGTTGTAGACGGCCCCCTGGTTGATGCCGAAGAGGAGCTGGCTGCGGTTGACAGTATCCTCCAGGCTGTTCAGACGCTGCATCTCCTTTTTGCAGCGCTCCAGCCAGCGGGTGGTCCTGTCCACAGACCTGGCGACGTAATCCCGGTCGGCCAGGGCGGGGGCACACTCGTCAAAGGCCATGGCGATCGTCGATCCCAGGTTGGACTGGATCTGCATGCTCTCCTCGGGCCCCATAAAGATCTTGTGGCCGTCGATGTGGGACCGGAAGGTCACGCCCTCCTCCTTGATGCTCCTGAGGTCGGAGAGGGAAAAGACCTGGAATCCTCCCGAATCTGTCAGGATGGGACGGTCCCAGCGCATAAAGTGATGGAGTCCCCCCATCCGTCTCACCAGCCCGTCGCCCGGGCGGACATGGAGGTGGTAGGTGTTGCAGAGCGCCACCTGGGTCCGTATGGACCTCAGATCATCGGCAGAAAGCCCGCCCTTGATGGCGCCGGCCGTGGCGACATTCATAAATACCGGGGTTTCTATGACGCCGTGCGCGGTCGTCATGCGGGCCCTCTTGGCATTTCCTTCTCGTTTTAAAACCTGATACATGTATGAGTCTCCCTGATCGCTCTTTCCGGCCATGCCGGAGCACATAAGTGCGCCATACACAGCATGCAGGAGGGATCCTGGCCGGGACCCCTCCTGCAGGGCTTGAAATGATCGAATCTATGATTGTTGAGCTGACCGGCCGGCCCGGATCAGACCTGGTCCGGCAGCAGCTTGTGGAAAATAATGCAGTTGGGTTTGTCGACGTGGATCTCCTTGGCGGACATGATGAGAGTCTTTTTCTTCATGTCGACCTTGAAGAAGGTCATGGTATCGGATTCGTGGTTGAGGCTGACCAGATGCTTGTCATCGGGGAAAAGAGCCGCGTCCTTGGGATACTCCCCGCTGATCGGCAGGCAGAGCACCTTGTGGAGGTACCCGTTGTCCGGGTCGATCTTGAAGATGACGACGGAATTGTCCCCGGCGTTGGAGCTGATCAGATATTTGAAGTCCGATGAAAAATTGAGAGCACTCGCGGCAGACCCGGTCGCGTGATAGTCATTGAGGGTCGGTACGGTCTGGATCTTCTCGAAATCAGGCTGGCCGTTGATCTCCTGGTAAAAATAGACGTCGATCAGGTTCTTGAGCTCATGGACGACATAGAGGTAATGGCCGTCATTGGAAAACTTCAGATGCCTGGGCGCCGACTCCATCTCGGAGTGGAGGATGGCGCACTGCTTGAGCCTGCCTGTGATGTGGTTGAAGGTGTAGACATTGACATGGTCCATGCCGAGGTCGGCCGCACAGAGATATTTGTTGTCACGGGTCATCTTGACACACTGGACATGGGGGCGGAAATTGCGCTCCGCGATACTGCCGA
This sequence comes from Lachnospiraceae bacterium UBA4317, assembly GCA_002394525.1. The sequence continues at coordinate 3,356 of DGUF01000129.1, forward strand.
GTCCCTTGAGGAAAAGCTCGTCCGTGATATCTCCCACGCTCCCGTCCTCATTCAGGCGCAGGACTGTGATCTTGCCGTCGTGGTAGCTGCAGACGAAGAGGTAGCGGTCCGTATAGTCGGTGGAAAGGTGGGAGCCCCTCATGCCGTTGATCGACGCATGATTGAGCTTCTCCAGATGTCCCCCCTTGATGATTTTGAAGGACTCCACTCCGAAATCTGTGATCGAGTACAGATAGTGTCCGTTGTGGGAGATGGTGACATAGGAGGAGTTGGTGATGGAGATCTGGCTCTTTTCCGTCAGGGTACCTTTTTCTACATTGACGTCATAGACACGGATTCCGACCTTCTTGTTGCCGGACCTGGTATAGGAGGAAACATAGGCAACGAACTGATCGCCCGGTACATAGCCGTATCTGGAATAATCCAGTTCTTTTTCGACATAATCTGACATTTAGCACGTCCTTTCCGCAGCCATCCGGCCCTTTCAAAACAATCCGCGGCATCCGCTCCAGCAGGAAATGAAAGCAGGGGCGCCGCCGTCCTGCACCGCCGTCAAAAATGCGTACTCCGTCCGCATTTTTGACTCACAACTTTATACCTACTTTATCACAAATCTCCGCCAATTGGTATGACTGTTTTTTCCGATTGGCAATGCCCGTGTTTTCCCTGTTACATCCTGCGTTCACCAATAACAAAGCTTTGCTTTGTCGCAAAAACGCCTCGCGTTCGCAGCAGTCCGGACTTTTCCTTACCCCATAGTCTCCAGGTGGTCCTGCAGGTCAAAGTCGGGATCGGGATTGGCGCAGAAGATCGTCCCGTGATTGCGGCCCTGTACGACCTCGTGGATGACCTTCATGTGGCGGCTGTTGACGATCACCATGTCGCACCCGCTCTTGGTCGCGATGGCGGCTGCCTGGAGCTTGGTGCTCATGCCGCCCGTGCCGCTGGAGCTGCCGGTCGAATGCTTGGCCATCTTCATCAGATTCTCATCCAGAGCGGGAACATATTCGATGAATTTCGCTTCCGGGTTGACGCGGGGGTCATCGGTGTAGAGACCGTCCACATCCGACAGCAGGATCAGCAGGTCGGCATTCATCAGGGATGCGACCATGGCGGACAGGTTGTCGTTGTCTCCGACGGAATACTCATAGGTCGCGACAGAGTCATTTTCATTGACGATCGGGATCACGTCAAACTTGAGCAGCTCGTTGAAGGTATTGCACAGATTGTACTTGCTCAGGGGGTCCCCGATCGTGTTCTTGGTCATCAGGACCTGGGCGGAAATCTGGTTATAATCTGTAAAAAACCGCTGGTAGGTCATCATCAGACGGGCCTGTCCCACTGCGGCGCAGGCCTGTTTGACCGTGATCGGACTGTCCTCTGCCAGGTCATTGCCCGCATGGGTGCGGCGAATGACCTCGCGGCCGACAGCCGTGGCGCCGGAGCTGACCAGGATGACGTCCTTGCCCCGGTTCTTGAGATCGCTCAGCTCCCTGACCAGGACATCGATCTTGTGATAGTCCAGGCGGCCGGTCGAGGAGTGGAGCAGGGAGGAGGATCCGACCTTGACCACGATCCGCTTCCTGCTGCTGAGCTGTGCCCTGTAGTCCATATTCCGCCTGCTCATGCTGTCCGGATCCTGAAGGCTTCCATCCGCCTGCGCAGCCGGGGCCGCCCCGCTGTCATTATGATCAAAAAGTTTGTCCTGACTGGATTCCATACTCATTTCAAAGCCTCTCTTTCCGGAGAATTTCCTGACTCGTCTCCCGGTGCAAATCTTCTGGCGATCGCCTCGGCGATCCGCATCCCGTCCATGGCTGCCGACATGATCCCTCCTGCGTAGCCCGCCCCCTCTCCGCAGGGATAGAGGCCTGCGGCACCGGTCGATTCGAGGGTCTCTCCCCTCGTGATGCGTACCGGGGAGGAAGTCCGGCTCTCCACGCCGGCGACAATGGCGGAGGGCCCGTCAAAGCCCCTGATCTTACGGCCGAATTCATCCATGCCCTCTATGAAGTCGCGCGTGAGGTCAGCCGGCAGAAGCTCATGCAGGGGGGCCCTTCTGCAGAGACCCCTGGCCCAGGGGAAGGCCTCCGCCCCGGAACTTTCCGGCCGGGATCTGTCTGAAAAGGCCTCCGCGTCTTTTTCGTAAAGGCCGCGAAAACAGGCCCTGAGCTCCTCATAGGGCTGGACCGGTACCGCCCCCTGCCCCAGCAGGAAGGCTTTTTTCTCGAGATCGCGCTGAAAGCGCATGCCGGCCAGGACATCGCTGCTCCCGAACTCCTTCTCTCCGACCGTGACCACGATGGCGCTGTCCGCCCAGCCGCTGTCGCGTCCCTCATCGCTCATCCCGTTGACACACAGATACCCTTGCTCTGAGGAGGCATTGACGATATAGCCTCCAGGACACATGCAAAAGGAATAGACTCCCCTGCCGGACGAGGCGCGGGCGGTCAGCTTGTAGGGGGAGGCGGACAGGCCCAGCGCTGCCAGGTC
>DGUF01000129.1:5924-17020 GCA_002394525.1 Lachnospiraceae bacterium UBA4317
ATGCCGTACTGGCTCTCATCGATCATGGCCTGGGGATGGGCGACGCGGAAGCCCACCGCGAACTGCTTCTGCTCCATGGGGATATCCTGGCCGCAGAGCGCTTCGACGGTATCGCGGGCGCTGTGGCCGATGGCGAGGACCAGGGTCTGTGCGGGCAGAAAGCTCCGGTTCTTTCCGGGATCGTCGGCGCTGTAGACATAGATGCCTTTGATCCTGCGAAGTCCTGCCCTGCCTTCGGGCTCCTCCCCTGCAGGATGGCTTCGAGCGCCTGACAGACCGGCTGTAACCGCAGGGCGGGAACTGCTGCCTCCGCCGGGAGAGCCCTCTTCAAAGGCCAGTCCCGCAAAGACAGTCCCGAAGCGGACCTCGCCGCCGGCCTCCTCGATCCGCCTGCGCAGATTGGGGATCACGGTCCTGAGGCGGTCCGTCCCGATATGGGGCTTGCTCTCATAGAGGATTTCCCCGGGCGCGCCGGCCTCCACAAAGATCCTGAGCACCTCCTCCGACCTGCCGGTCCGGTCATTGATCTGGGTGTTGAGCTTTCCGTCGGAAAAGGTCCCGGCGCCCCCCTCGCCAAACTGGACATTGGACAGGGGGTCCAGGCGGCCGGTCTCCCAGTATTTTTCGACATCCGCCGTCCGCTCCTCCATGCTCCGGCCGCGCTCGATCAGGAGCGGCTCATAGCCGTGCTCCGCCAGAAAAAGGGCGCAGAAAAGGCCTGCAGGCCCCGCTCCGACGACAACCGGCCTGTCACTCATGACCTCCCGGCCGCTATCGGGAAATCGGTAGATCCGGCCCGGGGCCAGGGTCACATTCTTGTTTTTCAGACGCCGGACCAGGATGGTCTCCTCCCTCTGCTTCATCCCCGTGTCCACATCCACCGTATAGACGTCTAAAAGCTCCGGCTTTTTGCGGGCATCCACCGAGTGGCGGACCAGGGAAAAGCGCAGGGGACGGCCTCCGGTCCTGAGTATTTTTCTTATTTTTTCCTCAAGAGCTCCCGCGGGGTGACCGCAGGGAATCCTGATCTGTGAGATTCTGATCATTTTATTCTTCATCGCGGGGTCCCCGGGACTTCAGTCCCGGGACCTGCGTCGCGGGATATACACGCGGAACACCCGACTTGTGAACGGGTCCTGAATGTGCTGTCATATATTTGCGTCAACAGATGGCTGAGTCCTTCAGAATTAAGACCCCCCATCAAAAACTTCCGGCTTTTTCTTCACCGGAACAAGCCGGGCTCCACTACTGCGCTGTCTGTTCAGCTGCGGGGCTTTCCGGCAGCTGATCCTGCCAGATAACCGCTTGTCATGGCCCACTGCAGATTGTAGCCCCCGCAGCGGCCGTCGACATCCAGGACCTCCCCGGCCAGGTAAAGGCCCGGGCGGTAAATGGATTCGAGATCGTCCGTGACCTCCTCCAGGGGGACCCCGCCGGAGGTCGTCTGCGCGTTATCAAAGGACCTGGTCCCGGTGATCCTCATTTCAAAGGACCGGAGTCTATGAAAAAGGGCGGTCAGGCCGCTGTCGTCCAGCCTCCTGGCCTTCATTTCGGCCTGCAGGCCCTCTGACGCCAGGACCAGATCGATGATCCTGCGGTGGACAAGGCCCAGAAAGAGGTCAGAAAGGACCTGGTCCCGGTCCTCCGAAAGCCGCCTCTCGATTTCCATGGAAAACATTTTTTCGGAAAATTCAGGGAGAAAATCAATGCGGGCAGTCAGGTTTTTCCCGGCCGCCAGATGCCTGGCCGCCATTCCGCTCAGCTGAAAGACAGGGATTCCGGAAATGCCGTAATCCGTCATCTGCAGCTCTCCCTCCTCGCGGGAGCCCGGAAGAGGACAGCCATCCTCTCCGACCAGCTCAAGGGCCGCGTGACAGCGCACGCCGGCAGACCTTTTGAGCCAGGGGCAGTCGCTTTCCAGCTGGGTCAGCGCAGGCAGCGGCGGGACCAGGTGATGGCTGAACCGGCCGGCCAGGTCATAGCCGTCGCCGCTGCAGCCAAAGGAAGGCCCGGCCAATCCCCCTGTACAGAGAATGACGGCATCGAAGTCAGAAAGGACCAAGGGCTCCTCCCTGAACCGGCTTTCCGTCCCGGGCTTTTTGGCCTTCTTTTTATTTTTCCCGCTCCGGCTCCCCATCTGAGCTTCACTCCCGGCGTCTGAAGGGTCCGGGACCCGGTGCCTGCAGAAAAGGCAAAAGCGCCCGGCTGCGGAGGGGCTGCCCGCGGGCTGATCCGGGGCGGGCTCCTCTTCTATCCTCTCAAGGCGGCAGTCGGTCATCAGATGAATATCCAGCTCCCGAAAGCACTTTTCGATCGCCCTTACGACCGTCTCGGCCTGGTCCGTCCGGGGATACACATAGCCCTCCCTGTCATGGACCGGGACACCCAGGTCCGCGAAAAAGCGGATCAGATCGGACTGGGAAAAGCGGCTGATCATTGCGAGGATCCTCCGCCTGCCCGGATCTCCGGAGGCGGTATGATAGCAGGCGGCATCCAGGGTCAGATTTGTGAGATTGCACCGCCCGTTGCCGGTCGCGTAGATCTTTTTTCCCGCCTTTTCATTTTTTTCGATCAGATATACAACAGCGCCGGCGCGCGCAGCCGCGATCGCGGCCATGCATCCTGAGGCCCCGCCGCCGATAACGGCGGCCCTTCGCTGTCTGTCTTTTCTATTTCCGCCTTTTTCCATTCCTTTTTCTGATTTTCTCATTTAAAATACGGCCCTTCGGACCGGATCCTTAACTCCTGTTTTTGTCCGCCCGGAACAGACACAGGCCCTGGCAGCTCCGCAAGAGGAGCTCCCAGGTCCAAAAGATGGATCCGCAGAGGTCCGTCTCCGGCTTTTTCGCAGAATATTACGCGTCCCTGCTGATCCCCAGCCCCTGCAGGATCTCCTCCTGCTTTAGCTCCATGCGGGACGCCTCCTCAGGCGTCATATGGTCATAGCCGCACAGGTGCAGCATGCTGTGAGCCACCAGAAAGGCAAATTCCCGGCGGGGACTGTGCCCGTACTCCTCCGCCTGCTCCCAGACTCTGGAGGCATTGATCACGATATCGCCCAGCTGCAGGATCCCGGTATCAGGATCCAGATAATCGGATTCCGCCTCTTCCACCGCCGAAAAATCCGACTCCTTTTCAAAAGGAACGGCGGGGAAGGAAAGGACATCCGTCGTCCTGTCGATGCCCCTGTATTCAAGATTCATGCGATGAACCTCCTCCTCGTCCGTGACAAGGAGAAAGACCTCCGCATCATAGGGACAGTCCTCGGACCTGAGCGCGGCATCGCAGACCTTTCGGGCCAGGTCTGCCGCGTCAAAAGCAAATTTTTTTCCATCGGGACCCTCGGTCAGGATCTCCGCTTCGAGTGTATAGTTCATTCAGGACCTTCCTGCTGTTCTAAAAAATGCTTCAGACTCCTTTCAGCCTGAAAGATCAAAATCATGCCCGGAGATTTTTTTGATCCGGACTTGTTTTTTGATCCGGACTCCCGCCGCCTGTCACTGCCGTCTGCGGCCCCTGTCACGGTCCGGATAGACATCCCGGCGGCTACGCCTGTATTCCCTGCGGTCTCCCTCCCCCGCGGCGGAGGAGGCGGTCTCCTGCCTCTGGCCGCTGCGGCGGGCAGCCGCAAGCTCGTAGTCCTCATAGGCCTTGACGATCTTCTGGACCAGAGGATGGCGGACGACATCGCGGGCATCCAGAGTGATAAAGCGGATCCCCTCCACATGCTTTAAGACCGTCATGGCCACATCCAGACCGGACCGGCGGTCGGGAGCCAGGTCCTTCTGGGAGGCATCGCCGGTGATCACGGCGTGAGAGCCAAAGCCGAAGCGGGTCAGGAACATCTTCATCTGCTCGGGCGTCGTGTTCTGGGCCTCATCCAGAATGATATAGGCATTGTCCAGGGTCCGTCCCCTCATATAGGCCAGGGGAGCGACCTCGATCAGGCCCTTTTCCATATTGGCCTGGAATTTCTCAGCGCCCATAATCTGATAGAGGGCATCGTAAAGAGGCCGCAGGTAAGGATCCACCTTGCTCTGCAGGTCGCCGGGCAGAAATCCCAGCTTCTCTCCCGCCTCGATCGCGGGCCTGGTCAGGATGATGCGCTCCACCTCCCCGTTCATAAAGGCCGTGATCGCCATGGCCATGGCCAGAAAGGTCTTGCCCGTGCCGGCGGGGCCGTTGGCAAAGACGATCAGATTGTCCCGGATCGCGTTGATATATCTCTGCTGGCCGACGGTCTTGGGCTTTACGGGCTTGCCGCTCACAGTGTGGCAGATGATATCCCCGTCCATTTTCTGCAGCATGCCTGGCTCCGCTTCATGCTTCATATCCAGGGCGTAGTCCACCTGCTGGGACGTGACAGCCGACCCGTGCTCCGAGAGCCCGGCCATGTCCTCCAGCAGAACGACCGCGGCGTTGACATTGTCCTCCTCTCCGATGACCTTCATCGAACCGTTGCGGGAGACGATGCTGACCTGCAGCTCGTTTTCGATCTTCCTGATATAGGAATCCTGCATGCCGAAAATATCTCTTTGGACCTCAGCGCTGAAATCCAGTTCTCTCTCCATATTCCTTATTCCTCCAATTGCGATAGCGGGCGGGCAGAAAGCCGCTTTTCCTATCATAGTCAATGAAGGGGCGGCATGCAAGCACAAAATGAGGGTTTGCGGGGGGAGGGACGAGCCTGGCATGCGCACATCCTTTGGCCATTGCTCCTCTTCGCACAGATGCACTAAGATGTGAATCGCTTGCCGGGAGGGCAATGTCCGAACTCGCATTTCGTTTTGAAGGAACGAAATGCTCAAACAGGCGGACAATAAATGCCCGGCTGTGAGAGCCGGGCATTTAGCCCTCCCGGCTTCACGATGTCCCATCAAGTGCATCTAAGTGCTCATCGCAAGCATGGCCGCCAGGATGTGCGCATGCTCAGTCTCTGATTGCGCCTCCCCCCGCAATGGGGGAGAATAAAAGGGCGGCCCTTCGGGCCGGATCGTCATTTCAGGGCAGAACTGTATGATACACAACCATGGCAAAAGGGCGATTTTCTTCACCGCGTGCTTTCCCTGTATTTGCGGGGAAGGCAGGAAACAGGGCCGAATGCGGATCCATCCTTTGGACATGATGTGATGAGCGCTGGAGCTTCCTGGCGAAGCGGATGCGGGAGGGCGGGTCAATTTCACGGCTCTCACAGCCGGGAAATTGTTGTCCGCACTGTTCGAGCAGACCGTGTCTTCAACACGGGATGCGAGTTCGGACATTGCCCGCCCGGAGCAGACGCAAGCCCTGGCAGCTCCGCGCGAAGAGCTTTCATGTCCAAAGGATGGATCCGCAGAGGCCCGTCCCGCATCCAGTAGGTCCCCATAAAGCGAAAAAACAGGTTTCCCGGAAACCGGGAAACCTGCTCTTGATCAGATTATATAGGCTGAGTAAGCTGGCACTTCACCTGACTTACTTGGAGAGGTATTCGTCGATGCCCTTTGCAGCGGCTTTACCTGCACCCATTGCGAGGATGACGGTGGCTGCGCCGGTGACGGCGTCGCCGCCTGCGAAGACGCCTTCCTTGGTGGTCTGGCCGTTGGCTTCGTCAGCGATGATGCACTTGCGGCGGTTGATGTCCAGGCCCTTGGTCGTGGAGGAGATCAGGGGGTTGGGGGAGGTGCCCAGGGACATGATGACGGCATCGCACTCGATGTCGAATTCGGATCCGGGGATCTCGACGGGTCTGCGGCGGCCGGATTCGTCGGGCTCGCCAAGCTCCATGCGGATGCAGGTGATCCCCTTGACCCAGCCGTTCTCGTCCGCGTGGATCTCGACGGGGTTGGTAAGGAGGTCAAAGATGATGCCTTCCTCTTTGGCGTGGAGGACTTCCTCGCGTCTTGCGGGCAGCTCCTCTTCGCTTCTGCGGTAGACGATGTGGGTCTCGGCGCCGAGGCGGAGGGCGGTCCTGGCCGCGTCCATGGCCACGTTGCCGCCGCCGACGATGACGGCCTTTTTGGCGCGCATAATGGGGGTCCTGGACTCGGTGTCGAAGGCCTTCATCAGGTTGCTCCTGGTCAGGTATTCGTTGGCGGAGAAGACGCCCATGGCCTGCTCGCCGGGGATGTGCATGAACTTGGGAAGGCCGGCGCCGGAGCCTACGAAGACGGCGTCGAAGCCCTCATCCTGCATGAGGGAGTCGATGGTGGTGGACTTGCCGATGATGACGTCGGTCTCGATCTTGACGCCGAGGGCCTTGACGTTCTCGATCTCCTTCTCGACGACCGCGTCCTTGGGAAGACGGAACTCGGGGATACCGTAGACCAGAACGCCGCCTGCCTTGTGCAGGGCCTCGAAGATGGTGACGTCATAACCCATGCGGGCCAGGTCGCCGGCGCAGGTCAGGCCTGCAGGGCCGGAGCCGATGATCGCGACCTTCTTGCCCTTGGGGGCTGCATCGGTGGAGGGCTTGATGCCCATGGCGCGGGCTGTGTCGGCGACGTAGCGCTCGAGCTTGCCGATGGAGACAGCGTCTCCCTTGATGCCGCGCACACAGACGCCTTCACACTGGGACTCCTGAGGGCAGACACGTCCGCAGACTGCGGGCAGGGCGGAGGACTGGCTGATCACATCATAGGCGCCCTTGACATCGCTCTCCTTGACCTTCTGGATGAAGCCGGGGATATCGATGGATACGGGACATCCTTCTACACAGCGGGGGTTTTTGCAATTGAGGCATCTTGCCGCCTCTGCCTCGGCCTCTTCCTTGTTGTAGCCCAGGCATACTTCGTTAAAATTCGTGGCACGGACCTTGGGATCCTGCTCGCGAACAGGGATTTTGACCATCATATTTGCTGCCATAATCTTTTCCTTCCTTGTTATTGAAGCTGTTGGCTGTTCGCTTTAGCTGTCAGCTTTTGGCTTTAAACCGTCAGGTATCTGCTTTTCACAGCTGTCAGCCGCAGTTGCCGCATCCGCCGTGGTGGGTGTCGCCTTCTTTGGCCTTCAGGAACAGGCGGCCCTCCTCGGTCGCGTAGAGGCGGCTGCGCTGCATGGCCTGGTCGAAGTCTACAAGGTGGCCGTCGAACTCGGGGCCGTCGACGCAGGCGAACATGACCTTGTCGCCGACCATGAGGCGGCAGGCGCCGCACATACCGGTGCCGTCGACCATGATGGGGTTCATGCTGACGATGGTCTCGATGCCCAGCTTCTTTGTCAGCAGACATACGAATTTCATCATGATCATGGGGCCGATCGCGACGACGCGGTCAAAGCGCATGCCGTCGTCATAGAGCTTCTGAAGGGCCACGGTGACGTTGCCGTTGATGCCGTAGGAACCGTCGTCCGTGCAGATATGGAGATTGGAGACAGCGCGCATCTCATCCTCCAGGATGATGATGTCTTTGGTCTTGGCGCCCTGGATGCAGTCGACGGTCACGCCGTTGTCGTGCAGCCACTTGAGCTGGCAGTAGACGGGTGCTGTGCCGACACCGCCGGCGATGAAGCAGATCTTCATCTTCTTGAGCTCTTCGATGGGCATTTCGGTCAGATCGGAGGGCTTTCCGAGAGGTCCTACCACATCGTGGAAGCAGTCGCCCTCTTCCAGCAGGGACATACGGTGAGATTCGCCGCCGACGACCTGGAAGACGATCTGAACGGTCCCTGCGGCCGCGTCATAGTCGCAGATGGTGAGCGGGATGCGCTCGCCCTCATCGTCGACACGGACGATCAGGAACTGGCCGGGGAGAGCGTTTTTGGCTACTCTGGGAGCTTCAACGTCCATCAGAAAGATGTTGGGGGCCAGATTTTTCTTTTTGAGAATTCTGAACATGTTTTCCTCCTACCTGAATTCAATTGACACAACTTTATGAAGATGGATGCTTCCTCATATACACATACATTATATAATATTCTGAATTAATATTTAGGTATATATTCAAAATATCCACATAAAACATAATAGAGAATACTATAATAAAGACTTTGCACGGGGACATGGAAAATTTGCCAATTCCCGTGAATGTTCCGTCAGGATAAACGGTCCGGAAATGCATTCAGGGGGGCTTTGTGATTTTTTTCTCAAATCCCCGCTAGGTTTAGTTTAATGTGTTCTGACGAAAAGTCAACGATTATATACTGGTCTTTTGGTGATGTTCCTAAAAAAAGTCTGATGCATTTATGCATATGCATAAATGCATCAGACTTTTTGTTATAATCCTTCCCGCTCGAGATATTCCTCAAACTCCGGCAGGCTCATCAGGACCTGTCTGGCCCTGGTGCTGCTCTCCTCACTGACGACGCCGGCTTCCGCCAGCTGGTCCATAATGCGGGCCGCCCGGTTGAAGCCGATCTTGAAGATCCTCTGCAGGAGCCCGATCGAGGCCTTGTTCTTCTCAATGATCTGGCGGCCGGCCTTCGCGAAATACTCATCGCGCATGGCGCTCTCCTTCAAATCGCCTCCGCTGCCTGTGCTTCCGCCGCTGGCTTCGATGTTTTCAATCTGCTGGGCCACTTCCTCATCGTGGACGCCAGTGATGTTGTTGTTCTTGATATATTCAACGACCTCTGTCACCTCCTCGTCGGAGACAAAGGCGCCCTGGATGCGGGCGGGTTTCTGGTAGTTCTGCGGGTAAAAGAGCATATCGCCCCGGCCGATCAGCTTCTCGGCGCCCGCCATATCCAGGATGGTCCTGGAATCCACCTGGCTGGAGACCGCGAAGGCGATCCTGCTGGGCATGTTGGCCTTGATCAGGCCGGTGATGACATCCACGGACGGACGCTGGGTGGCGATGATCAGGTGGATGCCGGCGGCTCGAGCCAGCTGGGCCAGACGGCAGATGGCTCCCTCCACCTCATTTTTTGCCACCATCATGAGGTCGGCCAGCTCGTCCACGATGACGACCAGTCTCGGCATGGGCTCATACTGGAGCTCTCCGTCCTCTCCCCGGTATTTCAGGGCCTGGGCGTTGAAACCGTTGAGGTCTCTCACGCCGGCTGCCGCAAAGAGCTTGTAGCGCTTCTCCATTTCGGCGACGGCCCAGTTGAGGGCGGCGGAGGCCTTTCTGGCATCTGTGACGACGGGGATGATCAGGTGGGGGATCCCCTTGTAGACACTCAGCTCCACGACCTTGGGATCGATCATGAGGAGCTTCACCTTTGCGGGATCTGTCCGGTAGAGGATACTGAGGATGATCGTGTTGATACAGACGGATTTACCGGAACCGGTAGCGCCTGCGATCAGGAGGTGGGGCATACGGGAGATATCGGCGTAGATGGTCTTGCCTCCGATGTCCTTGCCGACCGCGAAGGGGAGTTTCCCCTTGAATTCCCTGAACTCCCTGGTGTCGATCAGCTCGCGCAGGTGGACGGTGGTCTCCGTCTTATTGGGGACCTCTATGCCGACAGCCGATTTGCCCGGGATCGGGGCCTCGATCCGGATATCGGTCGCGGCCAGGCGGAGCTTGATATCATCAGAGAGGTTGACGATCTTGCTGACCTTGATGCCCTTGTCGGGCTTGAGCTCATAGCGGGTGACGGAAGGGCCCTGGCTGACAGCCGTGATCGAGACCTGGACGCCGAAGCTCCGCAGGGTCTCCTGCAGCTTGTAGGCGGTCTCCTGCAGCTCCCGGTCTGTCTCCGGATTGCGACCGCCGCTCCCCTTTTCCAGGAGGTCAAAGGGCGGAGGCCTGTAGCCGGTCCTGCCCCGGCCTTTTTTCTGGGCGGAGGCTGTCCCGGAGGCCGTGGCTTTTTCTGTCTGCCTGTGAACGGCGATGCCCTGCAGGTCCTCATCGGAGGGCTGGTCAGCCGTGGACCGGCCTCCCGCTCCGGAAGCGGAATTTCCATGAGCGGATGCGACGGCAGCGGAAGTTCCTGTAAGAGATGCACCGGAACCGGATGTCCCGGAAGCAGGAACACTTGCGGCCGCAGAAGCGGCGCCGGCACCGGATGCAGAGGCTCCGGCAGCGGAAACATGCCTGATCTCAGCAGTGAAGTCTCCGGACGCAGAATCAGCCCCGGAGTCATAAGCAGAATTTCTGCCGCCAGGAACCGGCTCAGTGCCAAAGGCAGAGGCTCCGGCAGCAGAGGCAGGCCGGGCACCGGGAATAGAATCTGCTGAGACAGACTCAGGCCCGGCACCAGAGGCGTCATCTCCGGCTGTGGCAGGTGTTTTCAGACCATAGGCGGGAACCGCTGTCCCAGGGAAAGCTTCCGGGCCGGAGGATCCGGAGCCTGTCCTCCTGTATACCGGAAGGGCCCCTGCAAGGTCTCCTGCGGGTTCCAGGTTGCTGATCCTGTGGGCTTCATGGGGAACCCTTTCGGAGGAAGGATCCAGGCTCAGGCCGCGGGTCTGGCCTCTTCCGGAACCAGCCGGGGTCCCGTCATAGTGCAGGCTGTCTGTTCCTTCGTAGCGGACATCCGAATGGATGAACCTGGTCCCGTCCGGGTCGGGCACGCTCACGTCCCTGCCGTGCAGGAGCCCGGGGCTCCTCCTTCTCTGTGTGTCGGCGATCGTCAGGGGATCCTTTCCTGGCTCCTCGTGCACAAGGATCTCATGCACATCTCTGGTGGAGGATCCCGCCGGGGCGTTCTTTCTCCGTCTGCCGGCCCCCTGCCGCAGAAGCTCTGCCGCCTTGGAGGGACCGGTCTTTTTCCCCTGTCCGCCGAGGAGGGTCTCCTCCAGATCGAGGGCAGACCTGTCCACCGTGCTTCTCCTGGACCCGGCAGCCTTCTTCTTTCTCTCCTTCTCCGCGTCCTCTCTTCTCAGAATGCGCTCTGTCTCGCGCTCCAGCTCGCGGTTTCTCTCCTCTTCGATCTCTTCAAGCCGCCTCTGGCGGTAGAGCTCCCTGCGCCGGGCCAGTCCCGGCCGGTCCTCGTCCTCATTGCCTCTGATCCAGGTCTGTACAGCAGCTGTCGGCGAGAAGGGGAGAAGGAGGATGACAGCAATGACGCCCAGCCCGAACAGAATCAGCCAGCTTCCCACCATCCGGAAGGCATAGTAGAGAAGCCAGGCGAGACTCCCTCCCAGAAGACCGCCGCCCGCGTGCCGCTCGGCGCAGGTCCGGAAGAAGGACAGCGCGTGAAAGGGAAGGTCCAGGGCGAGGGCCCCTGAGGCATGG
>DGUF01000005.1 GCA_002394525.1 Lachnospiraceae bacterium UBA4317
GGCCGCTCGCCAAGGCCCTTCGGCTGTTTGTGCAGCTTGACGAGACTCAGAGCCATTGGATACCTTTTGACCTTTACATCATTTGAATAGGGCGACTTTATAACCCCTCTGCCGCATCCATTTTTTCAAGAGAAGTCAACTCGTTCCGCCTTCCGATAAATCTTTTCATTTCCGCCTCCTGTATTCGTCCGAAGAGGTCTCTCCCGATCGTCAACGTCCGATTTATTATTTTACTGAAGCGCATTTCACTGAAACACGATTCAGTAATTATTAATATAGCACTCTTTTCTCCTCAGGGTAAACTCCCCCGGATACTGTACAGTACCGCCAGGTTTCTATTGTTACTGTCCACACACCCTCGAAGGGGTTGGACATGTAACACTGGCTGCAATTCTGTTATAATATTCCATATCTCATCAGGAAACTGTGGGTTTCGCAGATTTTCCGACTATATTTTCCAAATATTATTTATTAACCCTTGGCACACTCATGCTGCGGCATAATCGAAAAAAGAGGATGTAATGAACAGAGAATGGTGGCACGACAAAGTCGCATATCAGATCTATCCCAAGAGCTTCTATGACTCCAACGGTGACGGGATCGGAGACCTGCCCGGCATCATCGAAAAGCTGGACTACCTCAGGGACCTGGGCGTGGACATCGTCTGGCTGTCCCCCATCTACCGGTCCCCCCTGGCCGACCAGGGCTACGACATCTCCGACTACTACGATATCGATCCCCGCTTCGGGACCATGGAGGATGTGGACCGGCTCCTGGCCGAGGCCGGAAAGCGGGACATGCATATCGTCATGGACCTGGTCGTCAACCACTGCTCCGACGAGCACGAGTGGTTCAAAAAGGCCTGCGAGGATCCGGAAGGCCCCTACGGCCGGTATTTCTATCTGAGAAAGCTGAAAAAGGCGGAGGGCCTCCCCGTGGACGGGGCCTCCGCCGCGGCGGACGGATCGGGGGATACTTTCTCCGCAAATACGGTAACAGCCGCAGGTACCGCCTCCGACGGCTCCGAATACGCCGTCACCTCTTCCGACGGCTATGTCCTGCCCTGCAACTGGCGGTCCTATTTCGGCGGCCCCGTCTGGGAAAAGCTGCCCGGCCACGAGGACTGGTTCTATCTCCATGTCTTCCACAAAAAACAGCCGGACCTCAACTGGGAGAATCCGGTCGTTCGGGAGGAGATCTATAAAATGATCAACTGGTGGCTGGACCGGGGCCTGGCGGGCTTCCGGATCGACGCCATCATCAATATCAAAAAGGAGCTGCCCTTCCGCAACTATGCCCCGGACCGGGCCGACGGCCTCTCCAGCATCCACCACATGCTGCGCAGGGCTCAGGGCGTCGGCGACTTTCTGGGAGAGATGCGGGACCGGACCTTCAAGCCCCATCAGGCCTTTACGGTGGGGGAGGTCTTTAATGAAAAGGAGGGGGAGCTGCCCGCCTTCATCGGGGAAAACGGCTATTTTTCCACCATGTTTGACTTTTCCGAGGCCGTCTGGGGAAGCTCCCCGGCCGGCTGGCACGCCAACCGGGGGATCACGCCGGACGCCTACAGGGACTGCCTCTTTTTCGCCCAGAAAAAGGCCGGGGACATCGGGTTTATTTCCAACATCATTGAAAACCACGACGAGCCCCGGGGCGTGACCCGCTACATCCCGGAGGAGGACCGGGCCCGCATGGACGGCGCCATGTACTTGACGGCCAAAAAGGCCCTCGCAACCATTTACTTCTTCGCGAAGGGCCTGCCCTGGATCTACCAGGGCCAGGAGATCGGCATGGAAAACCTCCCCCTGCACAGCATCGGCGAGGTCGACGACATCTCCTCCATCGATGCCTGGCAGGTCATGCGGGAGCTGGGCGTTTCGGAGGAGGACGCCCTGAGGGCCATCGAGCGCAACGGGCGCGACAACGCCCGCACCCCCTTCCAGTGGAGCTCCGCTCCGGGGGCCGGCTTCACGACCGGGACCCCCTGGCTCAGGATCAATCCCAACTACACTGCCATCAATCTGGAGGCCCAGCGCGCAGACCCGGACTCCGTCTACAGCCACTACAAAAAAATGATCGCCCTGCGCAAGGATCCTTCCTATAAAGAAACCTTTGTATATGGGTCTTTCGCTCCTTACCTGGCCAAAGAACACAATGTCATCGCCTACCTGCGCCGCGCAAAAAAGGACTCCCGGACCGGGACAGAGCCTTCCGCCGAAAAAACGCAGACCATCCTGGTGATTTCCAACTATCAGATGGAACCCCGCGTCCTGCCCCTGCCCGCGCCGGTGAAGAAAGTCCTGCTGAACAACCTTCCGGGCGCCAGCACACCGGTCTCCTCTGTCCCCTCCGGCGGTAGTGTCTCCCTGGCCGGCTACCAGACCCTGGTCCTGGAACTGGAGCAGGATTGAGACATCCCGCCGGCAGCGGGGCGCCGGTTGACGAAATCAAAGCCAAAGCCGCCGACAACGGCTCTGTCTGGACCAAGTTCTGATCGGTGACACCCGCTGGCATCAGCTTCGTCCGGACCAGGTTCTGATCAACAACACCCGCTGACAGCAGCTTCGTCCGGACTATCTTCCAATCAAAAACACCCGCTGACAGAGCGCCAGGCTCCGGAAGCGGGTGTTTTTCTGTTTATTCCCTTATAACCGGGTTTTCCGGCAGGCCTTATGCACTGTCCTCCCTGCCCGCTGCCAAATTCACAGTTTGCTCATCATTCTTTTACATTCATGAAAAACAGTTGTACAATACTTTTGTTATCCTTTTATCCATAACAGAGCCTGTCATTATCCCGGCAGCTCACCTGAGTCCGAAGCTCCGCGCAGTCCTGCGCGCTGCTCTATGATCGGAGGAATCAGTCCCATGCAGGAAAATCGTCAAAAGCTGATCATTCGCACAAGTATCATCGGGATTCTGGTCAATGTACTGCTGGCCGCCGGCAAGGCGGCCGTCGGTCTCCTGTCCCATTCCATCGCCATCGTCCTGGACGCCGTCAACAACCTCAGCGATGCCCTCTCCTCGGTGATCACGATCATCGGGGCCAGGCTGGCCGGTAAGCCGGCGGACAAGGACCACCCCTTCGGCCACGGCCGCTATGAATATCTGAGTGCCGCCATCATCTCGGCCATCGTCCTCTATGCGGGCATCACTTCCTTCATAGAATCCGCCAAAAAGATCATCCATCCGGAGACTCCGGACTATTCGCCGGTGACCCTGATCATCGTGGCCTCCGCCGTCGTCGTCAAGCTCCTGCTGGGCCGCTATGTCAAATCCATGGGTCAGAAGCTCAATTCGGATTCCCTGGTCAATTCCGGCGAGGATGCCCGTCTCGATTCCGTGATCTCCGCCTCCACCCTGGTCGCGGCCGCCATTTATATCTTTACCCGTATCAGCCTGGAGGCCTGGCTGGGCCTGGCCATCGCCGCCTTCATCATCAAATCCGGCGTCGACATGCTTCGGGAGACCATCAGCAAGATCCTGG
>DGUF01000275.1:0-5670 GCA_002394525.1 Lachnospiraceae bacterium UBA4317
AGTGCCTGTCCCCCTGTCACACTGCCTGCCGTATCAACTTGCAGTACTTCTGCCGGCTGTTATTATTTTTCCATATCCTGCAGGGCGCGGAAGCCATAGGCACTCGCAGCGCTGCGGACCGCCCTGAGGATGGCCTCGGAGGATGCCCAGGCGGCGAGAGAACCGACCGTATCGATGCCGGCACTGGCCGTCAGGCCCTGTTCCCCGTCCCTGTCATCCGTCTTTGCGCCTGGCTCTTTATAGGCGGAATTGACCGAGACCGCTATGATGCTGTCCCCGTCGCCGGCCGTATGGACCGGGGCGATGGACCTGGCAAAGCCGTCGTGGGCCATGGCCGCGATCTTGCAGAGCTCGGGCTTTTTGAAGGGCGCATTGGTAAAGACGATGCCGATCGTGGTGTTAAGGGCCGCCTTGGGCAGGACGACGCCGCCGGTCCCGCCTGAGAAGCCTTCCGCCCGGGCCGCTCCGTCCCTGGCCTCCTCCATCTTGCGCAGGAAGGTGATCATTTCCCGGCTGTCGTAGAATCTGCCGTCCTCCGCATAGGCGCCCGCGACCTTCTGTCCGGTCTTCCAGTCGTACACATCGCCGAGGGCGTTGACCGAGATGATGGCCCCGACCAGCAGGTCCCCGTGGCGGAGGACACAGGAGCCGATGCCTGATTTCATGACGCCGTCACGGCCGGCATATTTGCCGATGGTGGCGCCGCAGCCCGCGCCGTAGTTGCCGGACCGGAAATTGCCGCGCACACCTTTCTCCGACATTTTGCAGGCAGTATAGCCCATTTCCTGATCCGGCCGGACCCTGGAATCCCCGACTGCCAGGTCAAAGATATCCACCTGGGTCACAAGGGGCACATGGATGTCCAGGACAGTGACGCCGATCCCTTTTTCCTCCAGATACTTCATGACGCCGCCGGCCGCGTCAAGTCCGAAGGCGCTGCCTCCGCCGAGGACGGCCGCATGAATGCGCTGGGCGGTGGTGATCGGATCCAGGATCCCTGTCTCCCGGGTCGCGGGGCCGCCCCCTCCGATGTGAAGTCCGGCCGCCATGCCGTCGGGATCCTCACTGATCATGACTGTCAGCCCGGTTCCGGCCTGTGCGTTTTCTGTCTGTCCCACCCGTATACCCGGAAAAGTATCCAGAGAAACCTCTGTGACGTCCCCCTCCGGTCTGTTGATCTGTCTTTCCATTTTCTTCATTCTCCCATATTTATGATGCAGAAGCCAAAGATCCGCCGCATGGTCAATGTAGATCTGCCAGGCTCCCGGCCTCCGCACCCCGTTTTTTCAAGTTCATAAATAACTTCTGACGGCAGGGTCCGTTCAGTTCTTACTCGTAAATAACTGCTTTGACGATACCGTTCAGATTTTTCTCATAAATCACCGCATCCGGCAGGGGCCATTCAGGTCTGCCCCGCTTCCTCCTGCTCCAGCAGGGCGATCAGGGCTGCCCCCTTGGCCGCCAGATTGGGCTCATGCTGATAGGCATGGCGGATCCATTCCGAGACGGCCGGCGCGTTTCCGCCGGTCAGGATCAGGCTGAGGGGGCGTCCGAGCTGGTCCTCCACGTGGGCCGCGATGCCGTCGATCATGGCTGCGGTCCCGACGATCGCCGCTGAGAGCATGCAGCCCGGGGTATCCCTGCCGATCAGGTCGCGGGGAAGGACCTGGCCGGGTTCGAGCTCCGGCAGCTGGGCGGTCCCGGTCCTGAGGGCGCGCAGGGAGGTCCGCACGCCGGCGCCGATCATTCCGCCGAGAAATCTTCTCTCCTCGCTCACGATATTGATGGTCGTCGCCGTCCCCATATCCACCGTCATGGCCGGAAGGCCTGCCCTTGAAGCCGCCCAGGCAGAATCGGCTATTCGGTCGGCCCCCACCCGGTCGGGCAGGGGGATCTCCTCAAAGGAAAGTCCGGTCCGGCACTTCCAGCTGACAAGCGTGGGAGGCCTGCTGCAGATTTTCCCGGCCAGGGCCTCCGCGGCGGGTGTACAGGCCGGGACCACACTGGAGATGGCGACCGCGGTCACGGCATCCTTTTCCTCCAGAACCTCCTCCGGCAGGGCCTCCCTGGTCTTTTGCCAGAAAAGGGGCAGGTCCTTCCCGGTCTCCGTCGGGATCTTTTTTTCAAAAAGGACATGAAAATCCCTGCCGGCCTCCCCGTGCAGAAGCTCCAGGCCGGTAAAAGCGATCGTCGTGTTTCCTATATCGATTGCCAGTATCACTGTTCTTCCCCTTCTTATTTCTTCAAGCCTGTCCAGGGCTTCTCCGCATGGATCCCGTCTCTCCGGTCCTGTCCGGAGCCTCTCCGCTTAGATCCCGTCTCTTCGGTCCTGTCCGGGGCCTCTCCGCATAGATCCCGTCTCTTCGGTCCTGTCCGGGGCCTCTCCGCTTGAATCCCGTCTCTTCGGTCCTGTCCGGGGCCGGTTCTTATTTTCTCATTCCTTCGATCTTGTCCAGGATCCTGGCGGCGACATCGTCCTTGCTCATGATGGGGAGCTCCTGGGCGCCCTCAGCGGTAATCAGGGTGACGACATTGGTGTCCGTGCCGAAGCCGGCCCCCGCTGTGCGGAGACTGTTGGCCACGATCATATCCAGCTTCTTTTTGGCCAGCTTTTTGGAGGAATTGGCGAGCAGGTTCTCCGTCTCCATGGAAAAACCGCAGACAAAGAGACCCGGATGGTGGTTTTCGGCCACCCAGCCCAGGATGTCCTGCGTGCGGGCGAGGGGAATGGACATGCCCGAATCCCCGGACTGCACGATGGGATTATTGTCGTCGGCGATGCCCTTTTTGATCTTGTGGTCAGCAACGGAGGCGGGCCGGTAGTCCGCCACGGCGGCAGCCTTGATCAGGATATCGGTGTCGGAGATCTCCTCCCGGATCGCGTCGAACATGTCCGCCGCGGAGATGATATGCCGCGTCTTTACGAAGGGGACCGGGTCCAGGGAGACCGGACCGGAGACCAGGACGACCTCGGCGCCTCGCAGCATGGCCTCGTGGGCAATGGCGTAGCCCATCTTGCCCGTGCTGTGGTTGGTCAGATAGCGGACGGGATCCAGGGCCTCCTGGGTGGGGCCGGCCGTCACGACGACCTTTTTTCCCGCCAGGGTCTTTTCACAGCCGATCTCATGCTCGATCCACTGGCAGAGGACCGGGGGCTCCGGCAGCTTGCCGCTGCCTGTGTCGCCGCAAGCCAGGTAGCCGCTGGCCGAATCAATGATCTCAAATCCGTATTTGCGGAGCAGGCCGATATTGTCCCGGGTGATAGGGTTTTCCAGCATGGCCGTATTCATGGAAGGGGCGACCAGCTTTTTGCACTTTGCGGCCAGGACGACGGTCGTGAGCATATCGTCCGCGATCCCGTGGGCCATTTTGGCGATGATATCCGCCGTGGCCGGGGCGATCAGGATCAGGTCCGCCTCTTTGGCGACGGAAATATGGCGCACGTCAAACTCAAAGTCCCGGTCGAAGGTATCGACCATACATTTCGTGCCGGTCAGGGTCTCAAAGGTCAGGGGGGTGATAAATTTTGTGGCATTCTCCGTCATGATGACGTGGACCTTGGCACCCGCCTTGTGCAGGGCGCTGGCGACGTTGGCCATTTTGTAGGCGGCGATGCCGCCGGTGATCCCCAGAAGGACACATTTACCGCTCAGGTTTTTCATAGATTCCAGTACCTCATATGCCGTTTGAATGTGATAAAATCCGTAACTGTTCAGCATCCCCATAGTCATAGATGCTTACGCATCTATGATCGTGTATTGCAGGTGCTCTGCACCCGCAATCCCGGGCTGACAGAGGCGCTGCGGGGTGCTGAACAGATACAAAAATCCATAAATATCAATAGTGGCGCACGACCTCGAAGCGCTCCAGCTGATAGTCTTCCTCGTCTGTGTCCAGCCCGGCCTTCTGCAGGGCGATCCGGATCTGGTCCTCCACGGTGTCGACCCCGTCCAGGTTGGGCAGAAGGAGCCCCCGTCTGCGTCCCTTGGAGACGATGACGCCGTAGCGTCTGACATCGAGCTCCTCCGCGGAGTCGATCCTCTCCGTCTCTCCCAGCACATCGACCGTGATCTCCAGGTCCTCCAGCTCGGACGGGCGGATGGCGGGAAAGCGCGGGTCTCTGGTCGAAGCGCTGACCGCGTTCTGGGCGATCTCCTCCGCGATGCAGCTGCAGGTGGGGCCGATCGTTCCGATGCAGCCGCGCAGACTTCCGTTTTTGTGGATGGAGACAAAGGTGCCGGCCCTGCGATGGAGCAGGCCGTCGGAGAGATCCTCCCCGGAACCCCTGTCCGCAGGGTTCCCTGCCGTTTCCTCCTTTATGAGGGTCAGGATCTCCCTGTCCCCCAGCTTTTTATGGCGGCAGACCGCCGACTCGACGCCCGCGCGGGCCAGGCGGACATAGATGTCCTCCGAGGCTCTCTTCTCCGCAAGCTCCTGTCTTTTTTTCCGGGTCCAGACGTCCAGAAAACAGCGCATGGGATCCTCCCCTGTCACTTCATAGGTACAGACTCCATAGCCCACGCCGAAGGTCCCCTGGTGGGAGAGTCTGCGGGCGCGGACTGCCGTCCCGTCCAGGGCGCCCGCCATCATGACAAAGCTGCGGTGGCCGCACTCGGCCGCCCGGTCGCAGAAGCCCTCGTCAAAATCCAGCAGCTCGTCGAACTGCGCCCTGCCCATGACGTCCATGATCCGGTCATCGTAGGCCGGCCCGTTTTCATCAAAGCCATAGGGGCCCTCCGCCTTGAGCTTGTGGGACAGGTCCCCGCTGGCGATAAAGACGACCCTGCGGTCCAGCTTATCTGCAGCCTCCCGGATCTTCTGCCCCAGCCGGTAGTGGTCCGCCAGCGGCAGGCCCGAGAGCCCGATCCGGACGACCTGATAGGTGGCGGGATCCGTAAACCGGTTGAAGAACCAGAGGGGGATCATGGTGCCGTGGTCCAGCTCCGGGTCCCGCTCCCCCATGGTCCCGGCCGGGAATTCATCCCGGTCGCAGAGCGTGCTGAGCGTGTGGACAAATTCGTAGTCATAATCCACATGGATCCGGACATTCCCGGCCCGAAAGCGCCGGAAATTCCCCCTGGCCTCCAGGCCCGGGGAAATATGAAAATAATCGCCGTACATGATGCTGTGGGGCGACGCGATCACCAGAGTCTGCGGTTTCAGGGAGGCCGCGAAGGCCATGGCCTTCTTATAGGCATCCGCTGTCTCCCGGATCTTTTCCTCCTCCCCTCTGCCGATCTCCGGAAGGATGATCGGCGGATGAGGGACCATTACTGCACCCAGAATTGACATTTTCCCCTCCATCTGCTGCTTCACTGCAGCTCAGCAGTTTCCAGTGTACACATGATCGAGAGTCTCTCCCGCGATCCGCGCGAGCCGGTATACGGTATCGACCCCGGTCGCGGGCGCCGTCCACCGGTACCTGGGAAAATAGCGGGACACATGCAGGGGGATCTCCCTGCCGCGGCCTCCCCGCAGGGAGGCGATCCAGGCCGCCATGGCCCGCATCTCCTCTTCGCTGTCGTTGCGGTCCGGGATGATCAGCTTGGTCAGCTCCACATGGCAGGACCCGGCGGCCTCCGCGATAAAGTCCTTCACCATCTGCAGGTCGCCCCCGACAAAATCCCGGTAAAAGGCATCGCTGAAGCCCTTGAGGTCGATGTTCATGGC
>DGUF01000275.1:5769-5997 GCA_002394525.1 Lachnospiraceae bacterium UBA4317
CCCGGAGGCCATCCCGTTGGTGACCAGCACGGTCTTCATCCCCTGCCGGTGAAAGAGCTCCGCCGTATCCCGGACAAATTCCCAGCCGACCAGGGGCTCATTGTAGGTAAAGGCGATCCCGATATTTCCGCGGTCCCGCAGGCCCAGGGCCAGGTCACAGAGCTCCTGCGGGCTGTAGAGGACTGTCTCAACCGGGCTGAGGCGGCCGTTTTTCAGGCAGACGACCTC